>JBDSEJ010000233.1:0-7275 GCA_039920105.1 Candidatus Nitrotoga sp.
GTCTCTGGCCAACCTGCTAAGACAACACACATACCGGGACGGAAAATTTGTTGTTTTAAAAGCTTGGTATCTTTGATACTCGTCTGAATTAAGACATAACATACCCAATCGCCTTTGAGTGCATGACATCATTCGTACAGCGGGAGATCCATACCATTTCTCAATCCGCCGGATTAAATAATTATGCCATACAGCCCCGTGCCTCCCGCTGAATTCGTTTCCTGGTTTCGTTCTGTTGCGCCTTACATTAACGCTTTCCGAGGCCGCACTTTCGTGGTCGCATTTGGTGGTGAAGTAGTAGCAGATGGTAAATTCGTCGAGCTGACCCATGACCTAAATCTGCTTTCCAGCATGGGGGTTCGCCTCGTATTAGTTCATGGTGCCCGACCGCAAATTGAACGTCATTTATCGCGCAACAATCTTGAAGATCACTATCACCATGGTATCCGCTTAACCAATGCGGAAACCATGCAATGTGTCAAAGAAGCGGTGGGGCGCGTGCGAGTTGAAATCGAAGCTCTGCTGTCGATGGGCTTGGCGAATTCACCCATGGCTAACGCTGATATACGTGTCGCGGGCGGCAACTTCATTACCGCACAACCGATGGGTGTAATTCATGGCGTGGATTTACTGCATACTGGCAGCGTGCGCAAAGTGGATGTTGTAGCAATTAAAAACCGGCTTGAGCACAATGAAGTAGTTTTACTTTCGCCGCTTGGTTATTCGCCTACAGGCGAGGTGTTCAACCTTACTCTAGAAGAGGTAGCAACGCGAACCGCTATCGCGCTCGACGCAGAGAAACTCATTTTTCTGATGGAGATGGACGGCGTGCAAGATAAGCAGGGTAATCTACTGCGTGAATTAACCGTAGCCGATGTTAATACCATCCTGTCCGAAAATAGCAAGTTGCCGGAAGATGTATCGCTATTCCTGCCTTGTGCCCTGCATGCCTGCAGGGCAGGCGTAGCACGCACACACCTGATCAGTCGCCATATTGACGGTGCTATTTTACAAGAACTATTTAGTGATATTGGTATCGGCACCATGGTGGTGGAAAGCACACTCAACATTTTACGTGATGCCACTATCAATGATGTAGGCGGCATTTTGCAACTGCTACAACCATTGGAAGATGACGGCATGCTGGTAAGGCGTGGCCGCGAACGACTGGAACGTGAAATTGGGCGCTTCGTAGTGCTGGAACATGACCGCCGCATCATCGGCTGCGCCGCCTTGTATCCATTTACCGAAGACCGAACCGCCGAGCTCGCCTGCCTCGCCGTGCAAACCAACTACCGTAAACAAGGTTACGGCGACATACTGCTTAAGCACATCCTTACCGAGGCCCAAACACAAGGTCTGCAAAAACTTTTCGTATTGACCACGCACACTGCTCACTGGTTTATTGAGAGGGGCTTCAAAGAAACCGATGTCGGGCAATTGCCTGCGCAGAAAAAATTGCTTTACAACTATCAGCGCCGCTCCAAAGTATTTCTGAAAAACCTATGATCAAGTCGTACATGGAATGGAGTTGATTTTTTGCGGATGTTCGTGATAAATGTCAAAATCAAAATTTTAAACTAAATAATAGGAGAGCTTTTATGACGACCAGAATGGTGCACTGCATAAAATTGGGCCACGAGGCAGAAGGACTGGAGCGCGCACCATATCCTGGCGAGTTGGGGCAACGCATTTTCGAGCAGGTTTCAAAAGAAGCTTGGGCCGCTTGGCTCAAACACCAGACCATGCTGGTAAATGAAAACCGCTTAAACCTAGCAGAAGCCCATGCTCGCAAGTATTTAGCCCAGCAAATGGAAAATCATTTTTTTGGAAATGGCGCGGAAATGCCTTCCGGCTATATGCCGCCGGGTAAATAAGAAATAATCTATGTCTAATTGTCGCGACTACCAAACTACAAATCTGACATCACCCAAGCGACTTCGGTCTTCCCCTAAACGAAAGAAAAAGCAAGATCGCGCAGAAAGTGAAATTACAGATTAATGGAATAGCCAAAGTTTTTATGAAACAGGGTGGAGAGTTCGTTGCGCATCGGGTTGTGGTTCTGGCCGCCACGACTGGCGATTTTTAACGAACCTAGCAAAGAGGCAAGACGCCCGGTGGTATCCCAATCCCAGCCCTTCTGAAGGCCGTGCAGCAAACCTGCACGATATGCATCACCGCAGCCGGTGGGGTCAAGCAATGTTTCAGCTTTGGGAGTTGGGATGCGAGTTTCCTTTCCATCCGCATATATAAGAGACCCTTCAGCACCTAGCGTAATGATAAAAGCACGTGTCATTTTGCTGAGTTCTTCAACTTTTTTACCAGTTTTATCCTGTAATAGCCTAGCTTCGTAATCATTCACCGTCACATAATCCGCCTGCTTGACGAAATTCAATAACTCGTCACTATTAAACATCGGCATACCTTGACCCGGATCGAACACGAAGGGAATGCCCGCCACATGGAATTCCTGCGCGTGCTGCAACATTCCTGCACGCCCATCTGGTGAAACGATGCCAAGCGTGACACCCTTGGCATCGATCACATTGTTCTGCTCGGAGAAGTTCATCGCACCAGGATGAAATGCAGTAATCTGATTGTCGTCCAGATCGGTTGTTATAAAAGCTTGGCCAGTGAAACTGTCCGGTATATGGCGAATGTATTGTTGCGATAAGCCTAGCTTCTCCAAACGTGAGCGGTAAGAACCAAAATCATCACCTACCGTTGCCATGATCAGAGGATTGCCACCGAGCAGTTTTAAGTTATAGGCAATGTTGCCTGCGCAGCCGCCATATTCGCGACGCATCTCCGGTACCAGAAAGGAGACATTCAGGATGTGTATCTGCTCAGGCAGGATGTGATTTTTGAACTGGTCGTTAAATACCATGATGTTGTCGTATGCTAAGGAACCACAAATGAGCGTATGCATATTGATTTCCATGAGTTGAATAGAAGGGCCGTCGATTATAACAGCCCACATTGTGTCAAATTAACAGGGCATCTCTACTGTCATGGCCTATTCATCTAAGCGAAAAAATATTAATTGGAGTTCAAGGCAGAAATAATAATGCTGAAAGTGTGTACTCTCGGCAATTCGACGACATGAATGACATCGTACATTGAAGATATAACATCAAACTTTCTTCAATGCAGTCGCTCTACCCACTCGATTAAAGCGTTTTGTGCCTCCTGCCCTGCTGCAGCATTAGGGTGGTTGATTAAAAAAACCAAAATCCATTTCTTCCCGCTGCGAGATTGCACATAGCCTGCAATTGCTTGCACACCTTTCAGCGAACCGGTTTTTAGATGAGCGTGGTTGGCAGCCTCACTGTCCCTAAGGCGCTTTTTAAAGGTGCCATCAACCCCGACAATAGGTAAGGAAGCCTCAAATTCGCTTGATAACGGGCTATGCTGCACGCTACTCAACAACGATGCCAGACTGCGCGAACTGATTCGTTCCCGCCGCGAAAGTCCGGCACCATTTTCCAGAATCAACTCAGGGAAAAGCAATTTTTTTTGTGTCAACCAATTGCGTATAGTCAGTTCGCTGTGAATAAAGTTGGCGGGGGTACCGACAGCCCCTCCCAAACTTAGAAATAGTTGGCGCGTCATGACATTGTTGCTGAACTTGTTAATGTCGCGGATCAGTTCGCCCAATGGCGCGGAATGGTGTGTGGCATACAGAATAGCGTTATCTGGAACGATACCTTCACGCATGGAACCCTGAAGAAGGCCACCCATTTCCTGCCACAACGCACGAAACACGGCATACAGATAGCTTGGAGGGGGCAGCAGGCTGACATGTCGCTCACGCTCACCGCACTGCACTGGAAAGACACCTTGCACAAGTAAAGTCTTGCCCTGCAATTGCATGGAAATTGTATCATTCCAGTCGCTGCAATTTCCTTGTGAGGTCGCTACCGTAACGCGGTTGTCCAGCTGAATGCCAGCTAATTCCGGCATGCTTACAATCTTGATTTTGTCACCCTCTGGAATAAAGCGTAGGTGCACTGAGTTGAAATTAAGCAACAACGCATCCGGTCCCGTGTTGTAGGGACGCATCTGCTCATTATCGAATTCCGCGGGATCGTGCGGGTCGAGCTGGAATTCGCTACGGTCCAGCACCAGATCACCGCGAATTTCTCGCAGACCGCGACTACGCAGCTCATGTAGCCACAACCATAATTTTTCGAGCGTCAATTTGGGATCACCGTAACCTTTCAGGATCAGGTTGCCGTGCAGCACATCCTTTTCCAGCTTGCCGTCGAGATAAGCTTCGGTCTTCCAGCTATACGAAGAACCTAACAGTTCCAGCCCTGCGTAGGTGGTGAGCAGCTTCATTGTCGAGGCCGGGTTCATCGGCTGCTTGGCATTCACGCTAATGAGCGGCGTGAGCGCATTCACTTCGAGTACCTCCACACCGACACTGCCAAGCGGAATATGCGCCAGCTGCAGCGCTTTCAGCACTGGCGGCGGCAACGTGGCGGCGTGAGCGCTTGGAATAAAGCAAAAAATGATCAGCAAGGTGTAAAACCGCTTCATGAATACCTCTATGCATCCGTCATCCCCGCTATTATGGGAATGATAAGTTTGAGTTGCTCTGATTTTGTTCAATTAGCTGATCGCCGCGATGATTGCCAGTGTATGTTCAACCAGCATCTCCATCTCAGGTTCGCTGATGATATATGGTGGCATGAAATATATCGTATTGCCCATTGGACGCAGCAGCAGCTCTTGCTCCAGCGCAATGCTGAAGCAGCGTTGTGCGAAATCGTCATGCAGAGTATCTACCTCAAATGCCCATATCATGCCAGTGTTGCGGAAATTCTTAACGCGGGGGTGGTTACGAAGGGGTTCAGCAATGTGGTTAAGATAATCGGCTTTGTTGCGGTTGGTTGCAATAACATTATCCTGCTCAAAGATTTCCAAAGTAGCCAATGCTGCACTGCAAGCCAGCGGATTGCCAGTATAGGAATGTGAATGTAAAAAACCACGCGTCACTTTATCAGCATAAAATGCCTGATATATAGCATCCGTGGTCATCACCACGGATAGCGGCAGATAACCACCACTAAGCCCCTTGGACAAACACAGGAAATCCGGCGAAATACCCACCTCTGCACTGTCACCGCTGGGGGACCTTTCTGCCTGTTCACAGGCAAACATCGTTCCTGTCCGTCCCATCCCGACGGCAATTTCATCGGCAATGAAATGCACATCGTATTGATCGCACAACTCGCGCGCCCGAGTTAAATAAGCCGGGTGATACATAACCATGCCCGCAGCCCCTTGCACTAAGGGTTCGACAATGAAAGCGGCAATATTGTGATGATGCTGCTGCAAATGTGTTTCAAGCTGTACAACACAGCGCACAGCATAGTCTCGTGCGCTCTCTCCTGGTTCTGCATTACGCCAGTCAGGGCTTAATACTGTGGCATTCGGTTTGACCAATGCTCCATATGCACCCTTGAATAGGGCCACATCGGTCACGGACAACGCGCCCAGTGTTTCTCCGTGATAGCTGTTTTGCAGGCTGATGAAATCGTTTTTGTGAGGATGACCGCTGTTATGCCAATAATGTACGCTCATCTTGAGTGCAATTTCAATAGCCGATGCGCCGTCTGAGGCATAAAAGCAATGGCCTAGCGCAGCAGGTGCCAGTTGCGCCAATCGTTCGGAAAGCTTCACTACTGGCTCATGAGTAAAGCCAGCCAGCATAACATGCTCCAACTGCTCTAACTGAAGGGTAATGGCGGCATTAATGCGCGGATTGCAATGCCCAAACAAATTCACCCACCACGAACTTACCACATCCAAATAGCGCTTGCCGTCGAAATCGTATAACCACATACCTTGTCCACGCTGGATAGGGATTAGCGGCAGAGTCTCATGGTGTTTCATCTGCGTGCAGGGATGCCACACAGCGGAACGGGAGCGGGCAAGCAAATTGATGTTCGGCATGGCAGGTCTCAAAGGTTATCCAGCAGGCTTGGTACATGTATCAATTTTGGATATAAATCATCCCGGTTACAACCGCCGATTGATCGAGTAGCTTTATGTACTGGGAGAAAGCGTTTAATCCGGCATTAAAATGCCGAACCTGTGGGGATACTGTGCAGTGATCAAGTTTCTTCATGCACTGCGACAATACTTGTTGATTCGCAGCTATGTATTTTCTGAATATGAATTTATTTGACTATATCCCATACCGCCATCATTCCTAAGTCCCCGTGCTCAATGATATGGCAGTGAAATACTGTCTTCCCTGAAAAGTCCCTGACAGGTACGAGCATAGTTACAGATCCGCCTTTGGGTACGTTTATGGTGTCCTTCCATGCAGGTATACTGGAATATAAAGATGCATATCCCTCCTCTACACCTTTCACGGAAATTATCTGAGCCGGATTTACATGCTGGTGAAACGGATGATCCATGCCGCTGAAATTTTGAATCTCCCATAACTCAAAGGTCCCGACCTTCGATGTATGAACAAAAGGATCGTCTCCGAAGCTCTTATTATTTATTAACCCCTTATTAACTCCCATGGAAAGCACTATCTGTGCCTTGCGAAGAGCAGCTGTATCCACATTCAGCTTTTTTGCCTGGGGATTAATTGTGGCAGGAATTTCGTCCTTTACAGAGTTTCCGCTATAAGAAGCAGTCATAAGCGTTATGGTCTGAAGCACATTTCCCCCTCTGTCATAGGGCATGGAGAGGAATCTATAATTTCCTGATCCCTGATCAGCCTTGATCAAAAGATCTACCCTCTCCCCTGGCGTGAGGAGGATATCTGATAATGGATAAGGTTTATCAAGAAGCCCCCCATCCGTTCCTATCAGATACATGATGTGTTTCTCAAGACTTAGTTTGTAGAACCTTGCAGTGCTGGCGTTCACCACTCGCCATCGCTGAACCTGTCCGGAATTGATCGGCAGGACAGGGTTTATCTGGCCGTTGACCATGACAATATTTCCTTCCTTTCCATTCATATAATCCTCAAGGGTGTAGGGCGCTGGGTTAGTTCCCACGAGGTCTATGTCATGTAAAGATATTATATGAGTCTCAAAATCGGAGAGTCCATCGACCTCATCCGCAACAACCAGCACGCATCCTGCAAGCCACCCCCACATCTGCTCAGTAACCAGGCCATGGCCATGAGAGTGCAGGAAATTCAATGTCCCCGCCTCTTGTTTAGATAAATCGTATTCATATAGGAACTCTTCACCTGGATTGATATGTAGGAATACGTTATCCGATTTCCCGGATGGCGACACA
>JBDSEJ010000234.1:0-1506 GCA_039920105.1 Candidatus Nitrotoga sp.
TACCTTCCGATCCCTACTGGGCATTGCACGCCATGCCTGCGCCCCAACTTACGAGGATCTTTACTCCGGCGAATGGAAGCATCCCACTACATATAGTGGCGTTGGGAGCTAACCGGATAGGCAAGGAAGGAAGAATTGGCAAGCTGAAGAAGCTTGTTGGTGATGGCGTAATCCCTGAGGACTATGTTGGTCAGCATGTCGACATTCGAGTGATTGTTCTCATCGGTCAGGCGGTTGATCTCCATTAAATTGTTCGAAAGTGCGGGGAAAGCTGTCTTTCGCTCCAAGCGTTTAAGTAAAAATAAAACGGTGCTGTGGTCGTTACCCCGGGCATTTAGTTCGAGCAATTCGTCAACGGCCAGTTTCATTTCAGCAGCATTTACAAAACGCCTGTTGGCATCATGACTCAGCGCACGCCGGATCACCGACTGTAGTCCGGAATTCAAACCCAGTCGATCCATGTCTCCCAAATCCAATTCGCTATCTGCTATTGCGCTGATGAGTGCTTGCAGGTCTTCCGCAGGCACAGGGGATCTGCCGCTCACCATTTCAAAAAGGATTAAACCCAGTACGAAGATGTCTGAGCGGGCAGTTAACGGGTGATTGTTGAAGTGTTCCGGCGACATGTAGAGTGGCGATCCGACCAGCTCGTCTCTCCAGGCAACCGCGTCCGTACCGGCGATTTTTGCTAGCCCGAAATCCATGATACGGGGCACGCCAGCCAAGTCGACCATAATATTGCTCGGTGACAGATCTAAGTGAAGTATGCCTTGAACATGGGCGCATGCAACGCCGGCGAGTATCGCGCTGAACATGGGTAAAGCCTCCTGCACCGGCATGGCACCGTTCTGCACCCGTTTATCGCGAAGGGTTGTACCTTCGACGTAGGCAAAAACGAGATACGGGAAGTCGCGATACAGACCAGCCTCATACAATGGCACAATATTCGGATGTTCCAGCTTGGCGACAATGCGCGCTTCGCTCGGAAAAGCTTCGCAGTTCGCGGGAGATTTATCGCTGGCTGTGGGATTTAACCACTTGATCGCAACCTGCCTTTCCAATATCGGATCAAAAGCAAGGAAAACTTTCCCTTGAAGGCCACTGCCGAGCCAACGGCGAATGATGAACCGCCCCATCTTAAGTTGCTCACTACGCGGTTTTGATGGGGTTTCCACACTAACAGGCTGCTGGGAGAAGCTCATGAATTTTTCCTTTCCCGCTCATGTGAAAGAATTTTTCGGCCATTTTTTTATTTCCAGCTTCCTAACCCGAATGTTTCATAAACTTAATTGAAGACATGAATTTGCCGAATTTATTTTATTCCATTTAGCATTAAAAACAGTAATAATATGGCCATGATAAATCTAGGGACTAATCATGGCGCGACCCGGGTCATAGATCCTCGCCACGACGGTCTCGACCTTGAACTGCTCGCGGGCGACGCGCGCGGAGATGATGTTGGAGTTGTCGCCGCTGGACACCGCAGCAAAGCCGTCGGCGCGTTCG
>JBDSEJ010000235.1:0-2656 GCA_039920105.1 Candidatus Nitrotoga sp.
ATTGGCGCGGGTCATTCCCACTGCACGCGCCGCTCAACTCACCATGCACCGTGAGGGAATTCGCCGTCTTGCGGCAGAAACCTTGGGGTTACCCACCTCTCACTATGCCTTCGCCAGCAGTCTGGAAGCGTTACGTGCGGCGATTGATGACGGTATCGGCTACCCCTGCGTGGTAAAACCGGTGATGTCTTCCTCCGGCAAGGGGCAGTCTAAAATCGACAGTGCGGCGGAGGTGGAGCAGGCGTGGAATGATGCCGCCAGCGGTAGCCGGGTGAACCAGGGGCGAGTAATCGTCGAGGGTTTTATTAGTTTCGAATATGAAATTACCCAGCTCACCGTGCGTGCGATGGGCAGCAATGGCGAAGTCGAAACGCATTTCTGCGAACCGATCGGGCATGTACAAATTAATGGTGATTATGTTGAAAGCTGGCAGCCGCAGGCTATGTCTGAGCTGGCTTTAAGGCGCACACGCGATATATCCAGGAAAGTTACGGACAATCTCGGGGGGTTGGGCATCTTCGGTGTCGAGCTGTTCGTCAATGGCGATGATGTGTGGTTCAGTGAAGTCAGCCCGCGTCCGCACGACACCGGTATGGTTACGATGTGTACCCAGGTGCAGAGTGAGTTTGAGCTGCATGCCCGCGCCATACTTGGCCTGCCTGTAAGCACCGCTTTGTATGCACCGGGGGCGAGTGCAGTAATTTATGGACAAATGGAAGAAACGGCTATCGCTTTCACGGGTATCGATGAAGCGTTGCGGGTTCCACAAAGTGATTTACGCTTGTTTGGTAAACCGGAATCGTTTTCCAAACGGCGCATGGGCGTGGCGTTGGCAAACGGAGTTGATACAGACGAAGCGAGATTACGCGCCAAGCTGGCCGCCAGCAAAGTGGTGCCTGTCAAGATTTAGTGTAATTTTTGCCTAATCCAGGGCAGCATTGATTAGGCTTGCCGAAAGGGCGGATTCAGGTGATTCAAACGCTCTGAGCCCGCCTTGGCTTGAAACATTATTAATGTTGCAATCAAGAGTTGGAATTACTGACTTACCAGCTCGCGCAGTACATAAGGCAAAATGCCGCCGTGGAGGTAGTAATCCACTTCAACGGGCGTGTCGATCCGGAGCAGTAACGCAACTTCTTGCGTGCTGCCGTCGAGGCGCTTGATGGTTAGCATTACATCCTGTTGTGGCTTAATGGAATTTGCGATGCCGGTGAGATCGAAGGTTTCTTCACCGGTCAGCTTGAGTGTAGCTACGCTGTCGTTGCCCTTGAACTGTAACGGCAGCACGCCCATGCCCACCAGGTTGCTGCGATGGATGCGCTCGAAGCTTTTTGCCACTACCGCTTTTACACCCAGCAGTTGCGTGCCTTTCGCCGCCCAATCCCGGGATGAGCCAGTGCCGTATTCTTCGCCGGCAAAAACCACTGTGGGCGTGCCGTCTGCGATGTATTTCATCGCCGCGTCGTAGATCGCTATCTGTTCGCCGTTGTAAAGTGTGTAGCCGCCTTCCACGCGACTGCCGTCGGCATTGGGAGGCAACATCAGATTCTTGATGCGCACGTTGGCGAAAGTGCCGCGTATCATGACCTCATGATTGCCGCGTCGTGCGCCATAACTGTTGAAATCCTTGATGGCCACGCCTTTGCTTTGCAGGTATTTGCCAGCAGGGGTGGTAGATTTAAAACTGCCAGCAGGGCTGATGTGATCGGTGGTAACTGAGTCACCAAAAATGCCTAGCGGCTTGGCATTGCGGATGTCGGAAGCACTACCTACAGTCATGCCAAAATCGTCGAAGTACGGTGGACGCGCAATGTAGGTGGAATCGTCCCAGTGATACTGGTTGCCTGTGGGGGCAGAAATGGCATTCCATAGCGGCAGGTCTCGAGTAAGGTCACTATATAGCCTGCGATACACTTTTGGGTCGGCGGCAAATTTCATGGCTGCATGGATTTCCGCACTGCTCGGCCAGATGTCTTTTAAATAGACTGGCTGGTTGTTGTTGCCAATGCCAAGCGGCTCACTATCAAGATTAATATTTACTTTGCCCGCCAGCGCGAAGGCAACCACCAGCGGCGGGCTGGCGAGGAAGTTGGCCTTGATGTTGGCGTGGATGCGTGCTTCAAAGTTTCGATTACCAGACAAAACGGCTGCGGCGATCAGATCGTGAGTGAGAATGACATCTTCGATTTGTGCTTTCAGCGGGCCGGAATTGCCAATACAAGTGGTGCAGCCATAGCCCACCAGGCGGAAGCCAAGTTGCTCCAGATAGGGTAGCAGACCAGAATGGGTCAGGTAGTCCGTCACCACGCGCGAGCCTGGGGCAAGCGATGTTTTGATATGTGGCTGCACGCTCAGACCTGCTTCCACCGCTTTTTTCGCCAGCAAACCTGCCGCCAGCATCACACCGGGATTGGAGGTGTTGGTACAGGAAGTGATGGCCGCTATTAATACATCGCCATGGTGGAGCTGTACTGCCGGTAGCATCTTGCCGCTTGTTTCGCAGCGCACGCTGGGTGTCGGGCGATTGTCCATCATCTCGATTTCAGTCTCGGTGCTGGTATTGTGGTTGCTTTGTGTGCCGTGGCCAGTGGGTGCAGATGCCTGATCCTGCAGGCCGCCACCAATGATCGGTACACAAACGTCATTGCTCAGATCA
>JBDSEJ010000236.1:0-3673 GCA_039920105.1 Candidatus Nitrotoga sp.
AGTCCATGCGGCAACGTATCAAACAATGGATAGGCGTGCCGGTCTGTGTCGGTGTTGCCTCCACCAAAACACTCGCCAAACTTGCCAATCATGTGGCCAAGAAGCGTCCGCAATATGAGAGTGTGTGCAACTTCCGGGACATGTCATCAGAGGAACTCGACACCATCCTCGTCAGCATCGAGGTTGGGGAAGTGTGGGGGATAGGGCGCAAGCTTAATGCACACCTTCAGCAAGGCGGCATCCAGACCGTACAGCAATTGCGCGATTTCGATGTCACGCGTCTTCGTAAGCGTTTCGGTGTAGTGATGGAGCGCACGGTGCGTGAATTACGCGGTGAGTCCTGTCTTGAAATGGTGGATGTCGCCCCGGCCAAACAGCAGATTATCAGTTCGCGCAGCTTTGGCCGCTATGTCACGGAGCTGAGTGAGCTGGAAGAAGCGGTCAGTACCTATATGTCCCGCGCCGCAGAAAAACTGCGCCGCCAGAATTCGGTAGCTTCAACTGTCTACGTTCATATCCGCACCAACCCCCATAAAAAAGATGTACCGCAATACTGCCCGGGACTGACGACAGGACTTCCACACGCCACCAATGACACCCGAGAACTCACCAATGCCATACTGGTTTGTTTGCGCAGAATATACAGGACAGGATATCAGTACCAGAAGGCAGGGGTGATGCTGTCAGATATTACCCCGGCAGGAATCAGCCAGGGCGATCTGTTTGCCGAGCAGCTTAAAACACTAAATTCCGGAAAACTTATGACTATGCTGGATCAGGTCAATCTCAAAATGGGTGGGGGAAAGCTCAAGCTGGCCAGTGAGGGAGTAGGGCAGAGTTGGAAGATGAAAACCGGCAGCAAGAGCCCGGCATATACAACGAAGTGGACTGAGTTACCGATAGTGCGGTCTTAGATATTTAATGGCATGCGGGTATGCCAGAGTCTCTCCACATATAAGATTTTCCAATTTGCTAGATGGCTTAACGAATTTCATAAGTGGGGAGTAAATTGCGTTGTGGTTCGGGGGCGACTATGGGATGAGCTATCAACATTTCCGATGTGTCATTCGCTATCTACTGATAGGGTGAAGTTCTCTCAAATTCAGGGCTGCACCTGCACCACTCCCACCGAAATGCCTTGCAGGCGGTCGCCTTCGGCACGCGCCTCTACCAGCAGTTGATCCCAGTCGTCTGGTGGATGGCCACTTTCCAGCATCTTGCGGAATACCCGGTAGGCGTCATTGCTACCCTCGTAGGCGCGCTTGGTGTATTCGTCGTTGACCCAGACGAATACGATCACCTTGCTCGGCGCGTGATAACGGAAAAACAGCCGGTATTGCTGAAAAAACTTGGCGCGGAACCAGTGTTTGTGGTCTTCCCCCAAGGTGTTGCCCTGGCGATAATCTGGCCTCGCCGGGTCCTGCGGAATCACCTTGAATGCCAGCTTGGCGATGGCGTACAAGCGCTTGGAGGCGTTTTTCTTGACGAAACCGCTCGGGTCTTTCTGCTTGAGACCTTCGACTTGTAGAATCAGCGCTTCAATTTGATCAAGGAATAGCGGGTGTGCAAAGATCGTCCAGCCATTAACAACCAGTGGCGCAGTCTTATCGACACTCATTCATCTTCTGCCGACAGAGCGGCGTCGAGGTCAACTTCGACACCGCCGACCAGCGACTGAATGCGATGCACGAGGCTTATGTCGATGGCTTGAAGCCGTTCCGGATGACTGGCGATGTCGCGGGCGAGAAAGCCCAGGAACTGCCCGAGCACCGGATCATTAACTTCAGCGACTTCGGCGCGCGTGAGCACAACTTCGCCATCTGGCCGGATAGTGTAGTGAATCTTGTCGCGCTTGCCGAGCTTGAGCGCGCGACGGACGGTTTCCGGCACTGTGGTCTGGTAACGGTCGGTGAGTGTGGATTCGACTTCGAGGGTGGCAGTCATGGCACTCTCCCTTAAAATGAAGGAAGCATAAATGGTAATGCAGTTGCATTGCCGCGTCAATGCTGGCGATGAGGATTCGAGTTTGATATCAAATCGCGGAATTGAACTGTTGCTTGCAGTGAGCCGCAGTGCTTTGCTGATTGCAGACAGGGAATAGGGCGATTCACACTAGCTGGGGTCGGTTTCCGCACCTTCTCGTAGCAGTAGCACGTTACTTATCCACAATTACCAGTGCAATTCCGCCGATAATAGCCACGGATGCCAATACTAAGCGCAGGGAAATGGGCTCGCCGAGGAAAACGATGCCACCCAAGGCAGTAATAACCGGAACACTGAGTTGAACTGTTGCAGCGTTGGTGGCTTTCAGGGCAGGCAATACCGTGTACCAAATTGCATAGCCCATTCCGGAAGTCAGCGCACCCGATAAAACCGCATACAAGATTCCGTTAGTATCCAGAGTAGCGCTGTTAAACATGAATACGCTCAATATCGCCGCGATAGGGGCAGCACGCAAGAAATTCCCCGCCGTTATCCTGATTGGTTCATTCGAATCTTTACCACGCAAGGAATAGATACCCCACGCAACCCCGGCGCCCAACATCAACAGGGAGCTAAACAGTGGTGGTGCCGAGAGTCCAGGCAGCAATAACCCAACCAATCCTCCGAATGCAAGTATCAAGCCTGCAATCTGCAATTTCAGTAGCCGCTCACCCACAAAAACGCCATAGCCGATCATCGTTGCCTGGACAGCACCGAAGAGCAGCAACGCGCCGGTAGCCGCAGGTAAATTAATATAAGAATAAGAAAAGCCAGCCGCATAAACAAACAAAGCAAATGCTGACAACCAGTTGCCTGCGCCAGTATGTTTGCCATGCCTAATCTGCACGACGAGCCAGAGCACCACTGCACCGGAGATCAAACGAATTGTAGTGAAGCTGACTGCATCAATGCTTGTGTATTTGAGGGCAAGCCGGCATAGCACTGAGTTGCCTGCAAACGCAATCATGGCCAGCGACGTTAGAGTGACTATGCGCAAATATGACATGGAGTGTCTATCCTGATACCGCGGAGTGAGTGTGCCAAAAAAGATCAATAGGGCGGACTGTTGATACCGATCTTTTTCAAGCTTCAAATAGCCAAAATCAGTCCGCTCATTTCGTCAACGTCAACAAATCAAACACCACCCTGGCAAAGCCAGCCGCTTTGGCAGGATTGGACAGTAATTGCATCATCTGATTTTGATGTGCCTCACTGCTATCCATGACGGCATCATCAACGGCTTTGCTAAAATCTCCCAGCATTGCCTGCTCGGTAGAATTATTGGCGATTTGCTTCATGACCAAAGCATTCTCACTGATTTTATCCCGGATGGTGTAGGCGTAATTCACCAGATCTTTTTCCGTTAGACGATCGGTAATGAAAAGCTCATTCAAACGGCTGATAATCTGCGACAGAAATTCTTCCTGTTTATCTTTAGCGCTGGCCGTGCACAGGCCCTCACCGGGCTTAATTTTGTACTCGGCGGTATCTTGTTGTAATTTCAAATCCTGCTGGCGAATTATGGATAAACGATAATGGCTAAGTAATATGCTGCTTAAATCGATACTGTCTTCTTCCATCAACGTTTCGCGTAGCATTGGGCGCAAATGCCGCGCAAACAGGCTAAGCTTTTCCAATGATTTATTATCGTAGTCGACGATCTGCGACATAAACTCGTAAAAACGCACAA
>JBDSEJ010000237.1:0-1883 GCA_039920105.1 Candidatus Nitrotoga sp.
GTTGTTGGCAGCAATCAGTGCTTTCGCGCCTACAGGGCTGGGCGCTGCCGCGAGCGCGACGGTCGCCGGTTTGTCCGCTGTGTTTAGCACTATCTTTTCGCTGCTGCGTTCGGCACCATAGGTTTTGACCAGATAGTCGACAATTGCAGGGATATCTTCGTCTACAATCCTCGCGCCAAATGGCACCCTCATTTTCTTGACAGTAGTCTCCCAATAGTCGCGCGGCGAAGCGGGCGGTTGCGATTGGATGTAATGAACCGAGTGGCATGTCATGCAATTGCGTTGGGCCAGCATGTAGCCAGGCAGTTCGCTCGGTTTGAAGACGGCGGTTTCAGGCGGCAGCTGGATATCGAGGGCGATTGCAGAGTAAGTGGTGAGTGCGGTGCTTGCCACCAGCAGGATACGAGTCAGGGCGTGTCTCATACGTTTCCCCTTAAAAAGCTACGATGTGGGTTGATTCGACCACATTGCGCATATAGCCGCCAGCGTTTACCAATGGGCTGAGCGGCTGGCTCTGGCCGATCCGGTTGACCGCACGCACCAGCAGTTCGTGCTTACCTTTGCGTTTTGGCGTGAACGCCACGCTCCATTCGCGAAAGGAGTACCTGCCCAGATCCTTGCCCAGCTGAGCGGTCTGCCAATTCTTGCCGCCGTCGGGTGAAAACGCAACATCTGTCACGCCATGCCCGCCATCAAAAGCGATTCCGCGCACGATGACTTGGCGTCCGCTCTTGATTTGCATGCCATCGGTCAGGCTGGTTATGAACGAGCGTATGTTCATGCGGTTAATCGGCGTGGTCTTGACAGACTCTTTTCCCGGCTCGATGCAGGCGCACGGATTGTCCGGAATTCGATAGGCCTTGCTCATCCAGAATCCATCAAATACCTTGGCGGTTACCGTAATGTCGGAAAGATGTTTCACCCAATAAGTGCCGTAGTAGCCGGGGACGACCAGCCGCACTGGATAGCCATTCAGCAGAGGAAGGTCGGCGCCGTTCATTTGCCACGCCAGCATGACTTCACCGTCGAGTGCGTGATCGATATTTAGCGCCTTGATGAAATCGGGCGCATTACCTACGGGCGGCGTGTCGAGGCCATTGAATGCGACCTGCACCGAGCCTGCTTTCAGGCCCGATTTTTCCAGTACTTTGCGCAGCGGGATGCCGGTCCAGCGCGCGTTACCCATGGCACCATTCGAAAGTTGGCCGCCGTTGACGCGTGGCGTAAAGTGGCCCCGGCTGTTACCGGAACACTGGTTGACGGCAACCAGATCGACCGCATCGGCCATTTGCTTGAGGTCGGCAAGCGACAAGTCGAGCGGTGTATTGACGTTGCCGCCGATGCGCAACCGATAGTTCAACGCATCAATCGAGGTGGGGATGCCGCTCCAGTGATAGCGTACGAAGAACGCGTCGTTGGGTGTGATCACTCCTTCATTGAATACACTGAACGGGGTTTCCAGCTGAGGCGGGCGGGCGGTGAGCAAGATCAGCGGGCGCTTTTGCGGGTATGCGACTAGATCACGCTCACCATTTTCGAACGGCAGTGTAACGTGAGCGGTTTCACCCGCAAGTGCCGACAATGCCGTGCTGCCGAATGCGGTTGCAGCGCCCAAAGTGCCTGCCTGCCTGAGTAGTCTTAGAAATGCGCGCCGCTGTAATGCACCCGCTGTCAACGCCAAAGTAGGCTTCACCATGCTGATCTCCATTATGGTTATTCAATCGGTCAACACACACTGCTTTTGCAAAGTATAGCTAAAATTTCGATTTCGGCTCTATGAGATTTTTAATGGGCAATGCGATTAAAAGAGCTGCTATTTTATTTAGTAGGGCCCTAGCAGCCTGTCGGGTTTAAAATTCATGCACCACACACATAAACGTACT
>JBDSEJ010000238.1:0-1596 GCA_039920105.1 Candidatus Nitrotoga sp.
GGCAGTTTAAATGGGGGTGGACAGGGCTATTATGCATTGGATATAACAGACCCAGCTGGTTTTACCACCGCAAATGCAGCCAATTTTCTACTTTTGGAATTTACTAATGCCGATGATGTGGACATGGGCTACAGCCACAATCTTCCACCGATTAATCCTTTTACCAGCCAGTCCAGCCAGATCGTAAAGATGGAAAACAATCAATGGGCTGTGGTGGTAGGAAATGGTTATAACAGCTCTGGCGGCAAAGCAGTACTTTATGTGTTGTTTATTACCGGAGGTGACGATGGTGCGTGGACAATCGGTACTGACTATATCAAGCTGGTCGCTGATGCGGGTACAGGCAACGGCCTATCCACGCCCATGCCATTTGATAGTGATGGAAATGGTTTGATTGATGTGATCTACGCTGGCGATATGAAGGGTAACCTGTGGAAGTTTAACGTCGCTTCTGCTACACCCGCCAGCTGGAATATGGCTTTGAGTGGCGCGCCACTTTTTGTATCAGGTACCAGTAAACCAATCATCTCGTCACCGGTCGTGAGTTTTCACCCCGATGGGGGTCTATTGGTTATGTTCGGAACTGGAAAATATCTTGAAACAGGGGATACTACAACGACCAGTACACAGACGATGTATGGGGTGCGGGACTACAGCTTGACCACATCGGTAACATTGACAAATTTAGTTCAGCAGGTTGTGACAAATGCTACCGTTAGAACCGCAACACAGAACTCGGTGACTTATTCTTCCACTGTAAAAGGCTGGTATTTTAACTTGCCTGTCTCTGGGGAAAGGCTGACGGGTGTAACTACTTTGGAGAATGGTATTTTAGCATTTACTACCATTGTTCCATCCAGCTCACCCTGTGATTTTGGCGGCAGGGGATTCGTGAGCGCGGTAAATTTCCTGACGGGCGGAATGCACTCAATTCCAACTTTCGATATCAACAAAAATGGAGTTATTGCCCAGGATGATGGACTTTCTGCAGGTATAGAAATTGGATTTGCAGTGGGTGGCGTAACACGGATCAGGGGTCCAATGGAAGATGTATTAATATCATCTACAGCAGACGGTTCCCTTGTGAAAACACCGGCTACCAAAGGTCCTGCAGGATTGCGTGGCCGGATTACGTGGCGAGAACTTGTTCACTAAACATTTTTTCAAGGGTAACTAGGATGACAACTCGAATAATACCTTCTACTTGAGTATTGCCTATTGGGAAAAATATTTGACGCCCATAGCGCGTAGTTACAATGGGTTGAAGGCAGAATTGTACTGCAATTCTTCAAGACACCGAATAACAAATATTACATGGATCGTAACTGAGTAAATAACATTATGAAAATCAAGGCCGGTTTTAATAAGCTGAAAGGCTTTACGCTGACGGAGCTGCTGATTGCAGTTGTAATCATTGGCATTTTGGCAGCGGTTGCCATGCCTTCTTACCAGAATTATGTGAGACAAACCAACCGTACGGCAGCCAAGGGAATACTCCACGAGAATGCTCAGTTTATGGAGCAGTTTTATACGGCCAATAATCAGTATGATGCAACCGTGGGGGCAGATGGTATTGCCAATACAGTAGATGATGTA
>JBDSEJ010000239.1:0-9389 GCA_039920105.1 Candidatus Nitrotoga sp.
GTCGCGAACGAAGTTAACGAAGTCGCTGCGAAGCTTAAGCGCGTCAGGTTCGATGCCGAAAAGGCTGAGCTTGAGGTGCGAGTGAAATCGCTGCAGACGGAACTTTTGGCCAAGCAAGTCGAAATAGAGTTATTGGTAAGCACTACGGAAAGCCGCAAAGAGGAGATATCGCAGATACTCTCTCGCATGGAAGAAATGCGCGGTGCCGATGCAACAAAACCCGAGCGAAAATGAACTTACTATGAGCACACAAATCATTTTTAAATTCCGGCTCTATATTGCTGGAGATGCGCCGAACTCTGCGCAGGCGTATGCCAACCTTATCGCACTTTGCGGGGAACACCTTAACAATCGGCATGAAATTGAGATCGTGGATGTATTTAAGGAACCAAAGCGTGCACTAATTGATGGTGTATTCATGACTCCGACTCTGGTCAAAATGTCGCCGTCCCCCGTCCAAATAATCGTAGGGTCACTCAGCAATACACAGACCGTATTACATGCTTTGAATCTGGAAGCCAGCGCGTTATGAACCCAAAAGACCCGCCGCCTCTGGAGGATTCGAATGAGAAAATTTTTGCGTTAATTGAGACGCTCCGGCACACCGAGCAGAGGTTGGATGAAATAACGGCAGGAGAGGTGGACACGGTGGCGGATCATGATGGCAGGCCATTCTTGCTGCGGCGTTCCCAAGATCACATGCGTCACAGCGAGGCTGCCATTCTCAACGCGTTACCGGCGCATATCGCTTTGCTTGATGCCAAAGGACTCATCCTATCCGTGAACGAGGCATGGCGGCGATTTGCGGGCACGAATGCGATTCAGGGCAAAGGACATGGGATCGGCGCTAATTACCTGGAGATTTGCGATAGCGCACGGGGAGAGGGCGCATCTGAGGCGCACCAAGCCGCCGCAGGGATTCGATCGGTGCTAGGTGGCGGAGTTAAGAGCTTTTCGCTTGAATATTTCTGTCATTCGCTGACAGAACAGCGCTGGTTCCTGTTGATGGTAACCCCTCTCGCTGATGATCATCCGAATGGCGTCGTGGTCATGCACTTGAACATAACGGAGCGAAAAAAGGTCGCGCAGCAACTGCTCGAAAGCGAGCGTCGCTTTAGCGACCTGTTGGAAAATATAGATTTGATTTCATTGATGCTCGACTGTGAAGGGAGGATTACCTACTGCAACGAGTTTTTATTGCACCTGACTGATTGGCAACTCGGGGAAGTTATCGGGAGAAACTGGTTTGAGCTTTTCATACCACCAGAAATTCGCGATTTAAAAAGCTATTTGTACGCGTCACACCTCGCTGGTCAGCCCGAAGCAAGGCATCACGAACACGAGATCCTCACACGTTCTGGTGAGCGTCGGTTAATTCACTGGAACAATTCGGTGTTGCGGTCGGGAACCGGCGATGTGATCGGAACGGCTCGCATCGGCGAAGACATTACTGAACGTAACAAAGCGCAAGCTAGTATCATTTTTCTAAACCGCGTATATGCGATGCTTAGTGGCGTCAACACGCTCATCGTACGAGTACGCGATCTCGATGAAGTGTTTCGGGAAACGTGCCGGATCGCGGTCGAAGTAGGCGGATTCCGCATGGCCTTGATAGCCATCGTGGATCGAAGCTCCTTGAAAATTGTTCCGATCGCCTCTGCGGGCAAAGACGAGGCGCTCCTGACCGCCATTAAAGATATATTATCAAGTGAGGCTGCACCCAATACCATGCTCGCGCGGGCGATAAGAGAGAAAAAACCCGTCGTGTCCAACGATTCGAAAAGCGACCCCAGGGTTTTGTTCAACAACAAATATACCGAATCAGAAGTGCGCTCAATGGCTGTTTTGCCGCTCATTGTTTCGGATGAAGCAGTAGGCTTGTTCGCGCTGTATGCTAGCGAGAGCGAATTCTTCCATGAGGAAGAAATGAAGCTATTAAACGAATTGACTGGCGACATCGCGTTCGCGATGGATCACATCAAAAAAGAGCAGCGGCTCAATTATCTGGCTTACTACGACGTTGTCACCGGACTGCCCAACCGCACCCTGATTCACGACCGCCTGGATCAGGGGGTAATGGCGGCACGGCGTAACAAGTGGCTATTGGCGATATTATCAGTCCGTGTAGATAATTTCAAGGTGATCATTGACACGTTAGGGCACAGTGTCGGTGATGGTCTGCTGCAGGAAGTCGCGCGCCGCCTTACGGTATGTGTGGATGACACGGGTACAGTGGGATGTCTGGGCGTGGATGAGTTCTGCATTATCTTGCCGGAGGTATCCCGTAGTGAGGACGCGACGATGGGAGCGCGCAAAGTGATCGATAGTTGCGCGGGGCCGTACCTGATTGACGGCAACGATCTGTTCGTCTGGGTTAGTGTTGGCATTACCTTGTTCCCGGACGACGCCGACGATAGTGCGTCCCTGGTCCATAATGCCCACACCGCGATGTATCGGGCCAAGAATCAGGGGCGCAACACCTATCAGTTTTTTACAATGGAGATGAATAGCAGCGCGCAAGCCAAGATGCGGCTGGAAACAGACCTTCGCTCCGCGCTGAGCAATGGTGAGTTCCTGCTTTATTACCAGCCCAAGGTGAGTTGCGCCACCGGTAAAATAACAGGCCTTGAGGCATTATTGCGTTGGCAGCATTCTACGCGTGGGCTGGTCGGGCCGGACGACTTCATCCCGTTGTTGGAGGAAACCGGTCTGATTGTTCCTGTCGGGGAATGGGTACTAACCACTGCCTGCGCACAGTTGCGTTGCTGGCATGATGAGGGATTAGGGAGGCCGAGCATAGCGGTCAATATCTCCGAGCGGCAGATCCATGTCGCCGACATATGCGAGACAGTACGACAAGCGCTAGCGGCGAGCGGACTGGCACCTAGTTATTTGGAATTGGAACTGACGGAGAGCCAGTTAATGAAGGATGTTGATGGCGTCATCGACGTCCTGGAGCGGATAAAAAAAATTGGAGTGAAGATTACGGTGGATGATTTCGGTACTGGATATTCCAGTCTGTCCTATCTTAAGCGCTTTCCAATCGACAGTCTGAAGGTCGACCGTGCCTTCGTTCAGGACATCATCGCCGACCCCAACGACGTTTCGATAACTCGCGCCATCATCACCCTGGCGCACAACCTGAAACTCAAGGTGGTGGCCGAAGGAGTCGAGACCGAGGGGCAGCTAGGTCTTCTGATCGCCAACCATTGCGATGAGATCCAGGGCTATTATTTTAGCCGACCTCTGCCGGCTGGGGAAGCGACCGCTTTGCTGCGCGCGGGTCGGTCACTGGACAGCAAGATGATGTCCGGCCTGAAGCAGAGCCGGAAGCTGCTATTAGTTGACGACGAAGCAAATATTCTTTCTGCGTTGAAACGACTGCTACGCCGCGAGGGTTACGACATTTTTACTGCCATAAGCGCAGAGTTGGGGCTGGAAATTCTGGCCACCCATCGAGTCGACGTGATTATTTCCGACCAGCTTATGCCCGGCATGAACGGGGTAGAATTTCTGCGTCGGGCCAAAACGTTACACCCACATACAATACGAATGGTGCTTTCGGGCTACACAGATCTACAGGCAGTGACGGACGCGATCAATGAGGGAGCCATCTATAAATTTCTGTCCAAGCCCTGGGATGACGGTATCCTTCTGGCCAACATCAAGGAAGCTTTTCGTCATAAGGAAATGGCCGACGATAACCGTCGCTTGAATACAGGGTTGGAGTTGGCCAACAGCCAAATGGCAGTGGTGAACGAGCAGTTGCAGAAGATGCTGGTGAACAAGGATTTGCAGGTAACGCGCGACGAGACTTTGCTCAACATCATGCAAGAAGTGCTGCAGGAACTACCTTTTCCGATCATCGGGATCGACGATGAGTTGATTATCGCTTTAGCCAACACCGCTGCCGATGTGATCTGCGGTGGTGGAAAGCCGCTTCTGGGTCGGAATATTTACTCCTCACTACCGGCGTCGCTACTCGCGGCGTTGGGTTCGTCCATGAAGGCAGAAACGGATATCGATATTAAGGGCATCCGCTATTGTTTGCGCCGCAGTAGCATGGGTGAGCACTCCCGCTCACACGGTGCTCTGCTCGTGTTGGTACCGCTGGTTCACTGAGCTAACCAGTAATGATCAAAATAATTTCTCTTGTCCAGACGTTACCCGGCATGGTGCTGGGTGCAGCAGTGATGAGCAACGGCACTATACTGTTGCCGCTCGGTACGGTAATTAGCACGGGGAATATTGATGGTTTGCGCCGTTGCGGAGTGAGCGAAATAGTGGTGTTGGCGTCGAGCGAAGATTCTGCTGCGGTGATCAATGAGCAGCATGAAATGTTACTCAAGCGAGTAGAGCGTTTGTTCAGGCGGGCAGGTACGAATCTAACCATGCAGACGCTGCAGCGCGTAGTTCTTGAATACCAGCTGGAGAAGCTCAAATGAGCGAGATTACACTGCAAATGGTGGTGGCCGATCTAGACCGACTGCCGGCTTTGCCGGAAGTGGTACTGGATTTAATGAATTATCTGCAGCGATCTGAAGTGGATGTAGGCCAAGTTGCTTACAGGATCGAACGGGAGCCGGCCCTGACGGCTAAATTGTTGCGTGTCGCCAATTCTTCTTTTTACGGTCTGCAAAGACAGGTAGGGACGATACCTGATGCTTTGACTGTGCTGGGGTTACGCGCAGCCCACACGCTGATAATCGGTGCCGCTGTGGTAACTCACTTTCAGACTGTGATAGTGGCGGGATATGATCAACGCGCCTTCTGGCTGCACAGCGTTGGTACCGCAATTTGCGCACGTGCTCTAGCCCGGGAACTTGGTTACAACATGGAAAACGCTTTTACCGCTGGTCTGCTTCATGATATAGGCCGGCTTATCCTCGCGGCACGTTTTCCAGAAAATTACCGTAACGTAATGGCATACCGTGCCGAACACGATTGCTACCCGATTGAAGCAGAGCAAGAAATTCTGGGCTTCGACCATACTCAGATTGGTGCGACACTCGCTGTGCGCTGGAAATTTCCAGCCGAGATAGCGTTGGCGATCGCTAACCTTATAAACCCAATGGAGATGCCCACAAATTCTCTCGTCGACCTGATACATGTGGCCGACATTATGGCGTATGTGTTGGATTTTTCGGGTGGCAATGAAGATCTGGTGCCATGCTTATCTGACGTAGCCTGGAAGAGGCTAGGCATCGGCTGGAATGAATTCAAACGTCTGTTGGGCGAGGTAGATGCTCAGCGCGATGAGTCGGAAATGATACTAGGCTAAAAAGTAAATGGGTGGCGACAGTATGGAAACAAAACTGGATGGGTTGGATGCCGTTTTACAGTGTAGCCAGCAGCGCGAACTGGATAATTACAAATTTGTTTTCGACCAGCATACCATCCTCAGTGTCACCGATGCCGCTGGGTGCATCATCGATTCCAACGAATTGTTTTCCAAAATCAGCGGATTTTCCCGAGAGGAACTCATTGGCAGTGACCACCGGATACTCAATTCTAGTTACCATTCAAAGAGCTTTTTCGAGGGCATGTGGCAAACTATCGGTACTGGCAAGGTATGGCAAAGCAATACTCGCAACCGGAGCAAAAATGGCGAATTTTACTGGGTGTCAATCACGATCGTACCCTTTTCGGGTGAAAACAAACAACCCCATAAATATGTCTCGATCTGCACCGACATTACTCCTCTGATTAAGACAGAAGTGGAGCTGCAACGCAGCCTGCAAATGTGCAGCGTATTGACTGAAACCTTCGCCGTGGGCGTAATACTTCATCGCGGCAGTAAGGTGATCTATGCGAATTCTGCAACTGAACGGCTCACCGGCTTTACGCATGATGAACTGCTAACAATGGAGTATTGGGAACTCGCCCACCCCGATTCGCGCGAACTAGCTCACCAGTTTGGCGAAGCTCGCCAACGTATCGAAGCGATGGATGCCCATTTCGAATACCATATAAATACCAAAAACGATGCCGATACTTGGGTTGAGAGTAGTGCCGTAATCACTGAATACCAAGGGGAACCGGCGGTGCTCGTCACTTGTGTCGATATCACCGAGCGTAAACGCGCCGAAGCGGCGCAGCTGCATGCGCAGCAAATATTGGCCCAGATCGTCCATGTAAATCCAATGCCGATGTTCGTTATCGACGCCAATTGCGTTGTCACCCACTGGAATCAAGCCTGCGAGATGATCATCGGCATTAGTGCGGCCGATATGGTCGGAACGAACAATCACTGGCGCGCCTTCTACACAAAGCAGCGGCTAGTGCTGGCTGACCTGGTGGTAAATGGCGCCAGCGAGGCTGAAATCGACGAGTCGCATTACAGCAATCTGCAGCGATATTTTCAGCTGTCCGATGGCGTGTACACGGCCGAAATATTCCATCCCTCCTTGGGTGAGCATGGTCTCTGGTTGCGTTGTACCGTAGCACCGCTGATGAATGAACAAAAGCAAGTCGTTGGAGCAATTACTACCTTTCACGACATCACCATGCAAAAGATTTTTGTAGAAAAACAAAACCATGTGCAACGTGACCTGGAGCACTTGGTCCATCGTCGTACCGCAGAACTTGAGCAGATGAACCTTCGTTTGGCAAAAGACGTGCAGAATCGAGAACGGGCCGAAGCAGTTCTGTTGCGGCGCAACATTGAGCTGAGTAAACTCAATGCCCGTCTTAACGAGGCACATGATCAGCTGCTACAAAACGAGAAAATGGCCTCCATCGGTCAGCTAGCTGCCGGCGTAGCACATGAGATCAATAATCCGATTGGCTATGTGCATTCTAATATCGGTGCGCTGGACACCTACCTGAACGACTTGTTCCTGATCCTAGACGCTTATGCTAGTACCGAGAATAAACTGACGGCCGACGCAGCGGCACATGCCGAACTACAGAGACTTAAGTCGGAACTTAATTTGGACTTTCTGCGTACGGATATACCGCTGCTTATGGCGGAGTCTAAGGAAGGTATCTCGCGCGTAAGCAAGATTGTCCAGGATCTGAAAGATTTTTCTCGCGTCAATAGCAGCAAGGAGTGGCAGTGGGTCGACCTGCACCAAGGATTAAATTCGACCCTCAACCTAGTCAACAACGAGATTAAATACAAAGCCGAAGTGGTTAAGGAATATGGCATATTACCCGAGATCGAGTGCCTGTCATCGGAGATCAACCAGGTGTTTCTCAATCTCTTGGTTAATGCCGCCCATGCAATCGCCAATGAGGTGCGGGGCATCATCACATTGCGCAGCGGCTGCGTCAATGAACACGTCTGGATTGAGGTCGCTGACACTGGCAGCGGTATAGCGCCGGAAAATCTTAAGCGCATCTTCGACCCTTTCTTCACCACCAAGCCAATCGGCAAAGGCACTGGTTTAGGCCTTTCCCTGTCTTACGGGATCGTAAAAAAGCATGGCGGCAGCATTGAGGTGGACAGCAAGGTGGGCACAGGCACGACTTTTCGTGTCATTCTACCGCAGCGGCAGAGTTACGATTCGACTGAAGAGGAAACACCGTGAGCGATGCAAGCATCTTGCTGCCCTCTGCTGCGGACAGAGAGAGCGTGACTTTGTTGTGCGTCGACGACGAGCAGAACATTCTTTCCGCCCTGCGCCGATTATTCCGTCACGACGGCTACCGTGTGCTGACTGCCATCAGCGGTGACGCGGGTATAAAGCTATTGGAGAGCGAGCAGGTCGACCTGGTGATCTCCGACATGCGCATGCCGGGAATGGACGGAGCACGTTTTCTTGAGATGGTAAGCAATCGCTGGCCGGACACCTTGCGTATTCTACTCACCGGCCATGCTGATATCACCTCGACCATTAAGGCGATTAATCAAGGCCAGATTTTTCACTACATATCCAAGCCATGGGACGACCATGATGTGTGTCTAATCGTGCGCCATGCGCTTGAACACAAGCAGCTTGAGCGTGATAAACGACGTCTCGAGGCCTTAACCCAACGGCAGAACGAGGAGCTGCGCGATTTGAATGCCAGTCTCGAAGCTCGTGTCGAAGAGCGCACCGCTGAATTGCGCTTAGCACATGATGCGCTTGCTGCTGCCAACGAGAAACTGAAGACCAGCTTTCTTACCTCGGTCAAGGTTTTCTCGAATTTGATCGAGATGACTGAGAGGACCCATACGGGACATTCGCGTCGTGTCGCTGACGTGGCTCGCCGCATCGCCGTTAAAATGGGGCTGGATCGAGCTGCGACGCAGGACGTAATGCTCGCCGGTCTTCTCCACGACATTGGCAAAATCGGCATGCCAGACGCCCTGCTTGCAAAGTCGGTAAACCAAATGAACACAGAAGAGCTCACCCTTTTCAAGAAACACCCGATCAAGGGAGAGTTAGCCCTGATGGCGCTCGACAGCCTGCGTAGCGCCGCCTGCTTGTTGCGTTCGCATCAGGAGCGCTTTGATGGCCAAGGCTATCCGGATGGTCTGAGCGCCACGGATATTCCGCTGGGTGCTCGCATCCTCGCCGTTGCCAACGACTACGACGGCTTGCAGATCGGAAGCTTCAGCGCCAAATCTCTGACTTCAGCAGAGGCATTCGCTTTCCTTAAGCAATCGCGGGGCAAACGCTACGATCCGCAGGTGTTCGATGCCTTTGTCACCCTTAATAACTGTAGGACCGCTGATAAATTGCAGAAGGAGTGGGCATTGGGTCCAAATTCTCTCAGGCCGGGCATGGTCCTGAGCCGCGATCTGGTTAGCCGTGAAGGCGCTTTACTGCTCGCAGCCGATTACCTCCTCGACGACAGCTTGATAAAGCAGATCAGGGGTTACACCCGATATGAGGTACAAAGTGTCGTGATTCATGTTCATGCCGATCACATCGAAACCCCCGCTAATCAGAAATCGACTAGTCATTTAGATTGATTAACATCTACATACTTCTTTTCAGATAAATGAATTTCAATTTTTATTGCCAATTCTATGAGTTGTTCGAATGATGTTACATGCAGACAATGACCCCTCATGACTGAGATTGGACTACCCTATAACCTGAATTCGGCGCATCAGCATTCCATCGAACGTGAATTCGACCTCCGCTTGTCTCGACACAGATGGCTTGATATACCGCTTCTGTCATTTGTTTTACCTTCAATTTAGCATCACCCATTTGTTGAATCTCTTTCTCAAGATTTGTTATGCGCAGCAGAAGTTACAACAAGTTCGGCTCGTTAATCGCCGGATAGAGTTTTATGGCAA
The DNA here is from genome assembly GCA_039920105.1 of Candidatus Nitrotoga sp. Taxonomy (GTDB): domain Bacteria; phylum Pseudomonadota; class Gammaproteobacteria; order Burkholderiales; family Gallionellaceae; genus Nitrotoga. The sequence continues at coordinate 9,236 of JBDSEJ010000239.1, forward strand.
GTATGACAAGGACAATCTAAGTTTGAACCTTGCCTATCCGGTTAGCTCCCAACGCCACTATATGTAGTGGGATGCTTCCATTCGCCGGAGTAAAGATCCTCGTAAGTTAGGGCGCAGGCATGGCGTGCAATGCCCAATAGGGATCGGAAGGTAT
>JBDSEJ010000240.1:0-6046 GCA_039920105.1 Candidatus Nitrotoga sp.
AGTTACCATTAAAAACCCTCACTGGATTTATCCCGGTGATGTCGTTCATTTAGATCGCGCAAGCGGTACACTGCACGTAGGTCAACTTATCAAGGCCAATGCAACAACCGAAGCAGCCCAATCTGACAGCGTCAAACTGTCTCCCCGGGTTCACGTGCAAAGCAGTGAACATAACGCAATCCCCAGCATTTCAGCTAATGCCATCGAATCTTTCCTCAGCAGACCCCTAATAATTGAGAAAGATGGGCTATCTAACGCACCAGTTATAGTAGGTTCCTACGAGAAACGCGTCCTTCTGGCCAGCGGGGATATAGCTTATGCCAAAGGACTAGCTAATAACCAAGGGTTGCTGTGGCAAATTTACCGCCCAGGGAAAACACTGGTTGACCCTGACACCAAGGAAGTGCTGGGATACGAGGCAGTTTACTTGGGTGATGCAGCGGTTGAAAAATTCGACGATATCAGCACACTTAAAATCGTCAAGGCGCTTAATGACATAAACAAAGGGGATCGACTTATCCAAGCGTCCCCTGAGCTTGCCGGCAGTTTTGTGCCCCGCGCTCCGGACGGCCAGATCGCTGCACGCGTGATCTCTATTTATGCCGGTGTTTCTCAAGGGGGTCAACATTCCATCGTAACACTCAACAAAGGGCTTCGTGATGGCCTTAAAAACGGCCATGTACTGGCGCTATATAAAAAGGGAGAGGTCTTAAAAGAGGGGGCCGTCCCTCTGCCAGACATGCGCTATGGCCTCATATTTGTATTCCGTACTTTTGACAAAGTGGCCTACGCTCTGGTAATGCGAACCAGATCGCCTGTGCAATTGTTAGATAGCGCGCTGAAACCCTGACTCCCAATATATATGGACGCTGAACTTGCGTCATGGCTTGCCCTGAACCAAATCCCTGGCTTAGGCAATGAAGGTTTGCGCCGTTTACTACAAGCTTTTGGCACTCCCGCCCAAGTCTTCGCCACACCGGAGCATACTCTCCAAAAATTGGTCCAGCCAGTCATTGCTGCAGCAATCACACAAGGCTGGAACGAAGACAAACTAGCGCCTATTGCTAGCTGGCTGACTGATCCGCACAACCATATTGTCACACTGGCAGATCCTGATTATCCGCAGGCTCTGCTTAACATTTCCGACCCACCGCTTCTGCTATATGTAAAAGGGCGGCTCGAATTACTTAACCACCCGGCGCTAGCGATCGTTGGAAGTCGCAATGCCACTCCTCAAGGACTCGGCAATGCGGAGGCTTTTGCGCAGGCAGCGAGCGCTGCCGGACTGTGTATCGTCAGTGGCATGGCGCATGGAATTGATGCCGCAGCACATCGTGGCGGGTTGCGCGAGTACGGTTCCAGCATAGGTATCGTTGGCACTGGGCTGGACAAAGTATACCCTGCTGCCAACCGCCAACTTGCGCACCAATTAGCACAGGAAGGCGCACTGGTTTCCGAGTTTTCATTAGGAACTCCGCCTTTGGCGGCAAATTTTCCGCGCCGCAATCGCATCATCAGCGGCTTTAGCTTAGGGTGTTTAGTAGTCGAAGCCTCCCTGCAAAGCGGTTCACTGATTACCGCCCGTATGGCATTGGAACAAGGGCGGGACGTTTTCGCCATTCCCGGCTCCATCCACGCCCCACAGACAAAAGGGTGCCATTATCTAATCAAACAGGGCGCTAAACTGGTAGAGTGCGCGCAAGACATCCTTGAGGAACTGGGACTTTTCTCCGCCAGAAAGACCTTGCAATCTTCCGTACTCGAAGAACACCCTTTATTGATGCATTTAGGGTTCGATCCGGTAGATATGGATAGTTTGAGCCAGCGTAGTGGCTTGACGATTGGGGCGCTATCCGCCATCCTGTTGCAACTGGAACTGGATGGTGAAATCGCAACTTTACCAGGCGGACTTTACCAACGTATAAACTAAAATTGTAATTACTAAGGTCTGGAGTAGGAGTTTTCCCCACAATAGTAGAAAAAACTACAATCATTCAGAACCCCTTACTCTTGGCTTAAATTACTCCTGGCTTGATAATTACCTACAATCAATTTTATCGGAGCGCTATGTTTGACATTTTAATGTTTTTATTTGAAAGCTATTTTCATGCTGGCCGTTATCCCAACTCAGACAGGCTAACCCGCAAGCTATCCGCCGCCGGGTTTGAAGATGAGGAAATTCATCTGGCGCTGACTTGGTTGTCTGGCTTGGAGCAGTTGAACAAAGAAAACTATCCGTCCATTATTAACGAGAGCAGTGGCCGCGTTTATGCCGACTTGGAAATCAAGTGCATCAGCTTTGAAGTACGCTGTTTCCTGACATTTTGGGAACAAAACAAGATAATTACACCCGTGGAGCGGGAAATGATCCTCGACCGCGCAGTTGCATTGAACCGTGAAAATCTGCCTCTGGACAAAATAAAATTAATCGCTCTCATGGTGTTGTGGAATCAACGTCAAGACTTAGACCCTTTAATAGTCGAAGATCTGCTTACTCCGGCTGACTCCAGTCGCTTACACTAAACATTTTAGTTAAAAAACACCACCATGGCGAGCAATCTACTAATCGTTGAATCCCCGGCCAAAGCCGTCACCCTGAAAAAATATCTGGGAAAAGATTTTGAAATACTGGCGACCTATGGACATGTGCGCGACCTGATACCAAAAACAGGGGCGATCGACACTGAACATGATTTTGCCATGCAGTATGAAACTATTGCTCGAAACAGCAAACATGTAGACGCCATAGCTAAAGCCGCCGCTCAGGCAGACCACATCTATCTGGCACCTGACCCAGATCGCGAAGGGGAAGCAATTGCCTGGCATGTCGCTGAGCTGCTTAAAGGCAAGCGCAATTTGAAAAACAAACCCATGCAGCGCGTAGTATTTTACGAAATCACCCAGACTGCGGTGCGGGAAGCGGTTGCACATCCACGAGAAATCTCCATTCCCTTGGTCAACGCGCAACAGGCACGACGTGCGCTTGATTATCTGGTGGGTTTCAACCTGTCGCCGCTGCTATGGCGCAAAATTCGCCCCGGGCTTTCTGCCGGACGCGTACAAAGCCCGGCGCTGCGTTTGATTGTGGAGCGAGAATTAGAAATCGAGGCGTTTCGCTCGCAGGAGTATTGGACTGTGCACCTCGACACCCAAAAAAACAGTCAACCATTTTCCGCAAAACTGTTTCAATATCAAGGGAAAAAGCTGGAACAACTGGGCATAGCCAGCGAGACCGAGTACAACAAGATTTTTGACAACATCAGTGCGGCCAAATTGCCACCGCGCGTAGTGCGTGTTGAAAAGAAAGCCAAGCAGCGCTATGCCGCTGCCCCGTTTACCACCTCCACTTTGCAGCAGGAGGCCGCACGCAAACTAGGTATGTCCACTGACCGCACTATGCGTATTGCTCAACAGCTTTATGAAGGCGTTGATATAGGTGGTCAAACTGCAGGACTGATCAGTTATATGCGTACCGATTCCGTCACTCTGGCACAGGAAGCCTTGCAAGAAATTCGTAGTTATATTGCTGCACAATTTGCACCTGACTACTTACCAAAAACTGCAGCTGTCTACAAAAGCAAAGCCAAGAATGCGCAGGAGGCTCACGAAGCAATACGACCTACCTCGATTGCTCACACCCCGGAGAGTGTGCGGGAATTTCTCACCATCGACCAAGCGCGACTCTATGAAATGATCTGGAAACGCACACTTGCATGTCAAATGGCCCCCGCACGTTTCGATACCGTCAGCCTTGATATCCGCCTTGGTGGGGATGACACCCTGTTTCGTGCCAACGGCCAAACTCTCGTCTTTCCTGGCTTTATCGCGGTCTATCAAGAAAGCACAGATGACAGCGAGGAAGAAGAAAACAAAAAATTGCCACCTCTGGAAGAAGGAGAAACCATCCCTCTTGACAAGCTGTATGGTGAACAGCATTTTACCCAACCGCCACCGCGATTTTCCGAAGCCAGTTTAGTAAAAACTTTAGAAGAACATGGCATCGGCCGTCCCTCAACTTATGCCAGCATCATTTCCACGCTGCAGGCTCGAGAATATGCACTCCTGGACAAAAAACGATTCAAGCCGACTGACGTCGGACGTGTAGTTACCCGTTTCCTCACTGAACATTTTACGCGCTATGTCGATTATGGATTTACTGCGCAAATGGAGGATGAGCTGGATGAAATTTCCGATGGCAAGCGTGACTGGATTCCAGTATTAAACGATTTCTGGCATCCCTTCACTGCGCTAATACAAGATAAAAAGAACATTGAACGTAAAGATATAACACAAGAACTAATTGACGAAGACTGCCACAAGTGCGGCAAGCCTTTAGCAACCCGCCTGGGCAAACGTGGCAACTTTATTGGCTGTACAGCCTACCCGGAGTGCGACTACACACGCAACCTCGCTGCTGAAGCGGATACAGGGGAAATACGCAAAGAACTTGGACTTGATCCAGTCAATGGACTGCCGGTGTTATTGTTGCGCGGCCCTTATGGCTATTACGTACAACTCGGTGAAGTAGAGGCAGGTGCCAAAACAAAACCTAAGCGAATTTCCTGGCCGAAGGAATTACCCCCAGAAAATGCAGACCTTGCTGCTGCAACACAATTGCTGCAACTTCCCAAAGAATTGGGACTTCACCCTGAAAGTGGCAAAAAAATTATCGTCAACATCGGACGGTTCGGCCCTTATGTCGGGCATGATGGAAAATTCAAATCCATTCCCAAGGGCGACAGCGTTTTTACCATACAATTGGAACGCGCTATAGAGCTATTAGCGGAGGCAAGAACTTCCAATACTGTGTTAAGGGAATTGGGCGCGCATCCCGATGACCAAAAGCCGGTGGAGGTCTGCAATGGCCGTTACGGCCCATATGTAAGACATGGGAAGGTTAACGCAACTCTGCCGAAAGACTTATCCCCGGAAGAAATAACATTGCCAGAAGGTTTGGCGCTGCTGGCTGAACGCGTGGCAAAAGGGCCGTCTTCGAAGAAAACCACAGCCAAGAATAAGTCTGCTACTCCGAAAAAATCCGCTGCAACGAAAAAGCCTGCTGCTCCGAAAAAGTCTGCTGCTCCGAAAAAAGCTGCAACCCAGGAATAATATGTTCGCTATGCTGTGAATTAGCACCCAACGCAACCCTCGGTCTTGCAATTAGAGTCCTAAATAAATAGAGGGGAATTGGTAAAGGAGATCATGGGCGCCTATACTTTGCGAGATATAACGTATAAGTATATTGAATTGTCTCGTCCGCCCGGCACTTGCCGCATTGTCTAACACGAGTCAATCTTTACTGAGTAGCTTGATACTTTTTATACCGTTGGCCGAAAAAATTTACAATGATCACTTTATCTTCAGCAGTTCAGTCTTAAGCGCCTCAACATTCTTTTCGTGTAGCGTTACCTGCCACTGCAAAACTTTTAACTTTTCTTCATGTTTGGCCACATTTCTAAGGTACTTACCATCTTTGTCCTTGAGTGCTTCTGAGGTTTCTTTCTCAGTTATCAAGTTTTGTCGAGCTTCTTCGACTAGCCGTTGTTCAATTGATAACTCTTCTTCAAGTATCTGGCGACGCAAATTATCACGGCTTTTTTGTGTAGCCGAATCTACCTTATGGAAATCGGAAGGCGTAGCGTTATTGCGTGCACGCACTGGAGGCGGGATGATATTCGGTGATGCGAGGTCAAGTTTTTTAGAGCCTTTTGTAGGCTCGCTGGAGTAAGTCACATGCCCATCACCATCGACTTTTTTATATATTTCCGCCTGTGCCAAGCTTGTATACCCAACACACAGAAAAATTAACAGGTTAAGTGGCTTCATCAAGATATCTTATAAAAACTTAGATTCAGTATAAATCCAAATTCGGCGTGTGAAATACAGCATGCTGGCACCGAGAATTTAAGTCGGATCCTACTCCCGCTGGCAGTTAACCCAACATTCAGCTGCCGTTTCGATCTCGTATAGGTGATTTTATAATAAACGTGACTTATCACCCGAAACAAAGCCACATAGAGGCATATCCACCCCCTTGCCCAGAGCA
>JBDSEJ010000241.1:0-5533 GCA_039920105.1 Candidatus Nitrotoga sp.
TTGTAGCTTCGGAATGGTGGCAGCTCCCAATGACAAATTGGCGAGGGTCTCTTGCGATTTTTCCTGAGCCTGATTTTTAGTGTCACCACCCAACTTTATCATCAATAACTGCAGCATGCTGGCTTCCAGCTCAGGATCACTCGGACGTGGCCTCCATTTATAGCCATTTTTATCCACATCCAGCGCCTCCTCCATGCCGCGATGACTAATATAAATTTCAGAGCTACCTCCATCCTTGCTACGCTCTAAGCGAGTGCGGTACATATCCTGCTCGCCTGATGAATGTAGTGTATTGAATACCTTACTGAGCATTTTACTTAATCCATTTTTCTGGATTTTGACGTTTTTCTCCGTCCAGTCTGTTTCGATGAGACCGGCTGCAGGAATGTCGGATTTGATGATAAAACCTTGTTCCTGCCAAAACTCCTTAACCAGCGGCCAAATGTTCTCTACTTTACTCTCCACGACTAGCCAACGCTGAGTTCCGCTACGTTCCAAATGAACCTTTTTCACTTTTGGCAATACAGTAGCATCAACACCAACTTGCGCTACGTGATCTCCTTTAACGAAATCAGAAAAGCTTGTTGCGATCTCGCCGTCACTGCCCGGTATAGTATGTTGGTCTTTAGTTACAGGAGTAGTTAGGTCGGGGGGAACTTCCAGCGTCGGCATCTTAATTGCGGAAGATTTATAATCAACACGTTTGTTTTCAATGCCAAGGGCACTGCATCCAGCCAAAATTAATAATGAAGAAAATATTGCGATTAAATATAGTGTTCTCATGCCACCTCTGAAATTATTTATTACCGTAAGTTCAATCGATTGAGTATTGCATCTTTAAAAAATGCTATGGCATTTTGGATACGCAGTAGCGGACAGCTTTTTAATTCCGTCAGCGCTCCCACTATGGCAAGGAATTGTACCGGATCTCGGTCTGAGTTAAGCTAATTGATCACACCTGCCTGGTGCATTGCATTCTCCACTATGTCCTGGGAGCTGGCAGATAGTGGCGTAAGCGGCATGCGCAGTACATTCTTTATTTTCCCCATAGACGATAAAGCCCATTTTACCGATATAGGGTTGGCCTCAATAAATAAATGGCGATGCAAGCCAAGCAAGCGAAAATTGATCGCGCGAGCTCTTATCACTTCACCGTTCAAGGCTGCTAAGCACATTTCATGCATTAACTTGGGCGCCACGTTGGCGGTTACAGAAATCGTGCCATGTGCGCCTAACAGAATTAGTGCCAAGGCACTTGCATCATCACCACTGTAGACTGCGAAATCTTCGGGCACCCGCTGCAACAGATCACTTCCACGCTCGATATTACCGCTCGCGTCCTTGATGCCAACGATATTAGGAACCTGTGACAAGCGCAACACTGTATCGTTGTGCATATCCACGCAGGTACGTCCCGGCACGTTATAAAGAATATGCGGCATATCCACAGCCTCGGCAATGGCTTTGAAATGCAAATACAAACCTTCTTGCGTTGGCTTATTATAATAGGGCACCACTGTCAGCGAAGCATCTGCGCCTGCTTTTTTTGAGAAAGCTGCCAATTCAATAGCTTCTTTGGTTGAATTCGCGCCAGTTCCGGCAATCACAGGAATGCGTCTGGCAGCATGCTCCACTGCCACTTGAATCAACAACTCGTGTTCGGCTAAATCCACCGTAGGCGATTCACCTGTAGTGCCTACAACGACGATACCATCCGTGCCCTGTATAATATGAAAATCAATCAATGCGCGGAACGCAGTTAAATCCAGACTGCCGTCCTCGTGCATTGGGGTCACCATTGCAACTATACTGCCTTTGATCATGGTTTTTGGCACTTATGAAATTGAATCGAACATCTAGGCCACTTATATCTTAGCGGACACCTAACAATTCAACATCAAAAATTAATGCAGCATTCGGTGGGATAGCACTTCCCGCACCTCGTGCGCCATAACCCAAGTCCGCGGGAATAGTGAGGGTGCGTTGACCGCCAACTTTCATACCAGCAACTCCTTGATCCCAGCCTTTAATTACGCGACCTTCGCCTAGTGGAAAAGAAAAACGTGCGCCACGTTCAAGGGAGCTATCAAATTTTGTACCTTTATTATTTGGCATGGTCGAATTGTAAAGCCAGCCAGTGTAGTGCACATCAACTATTTTACCTGCTACGGCTTCATTACCATCACCGATTTTGCGATCAATTTTATTCAGTTTTGTAACGACAGCAGCCGCACTATTGTCGGCTGAATATGACTTCTGGATTGGCATCATCATAGGTACAAGAAACATGCCAGAAAATAATAAAGCTTTAATTTTATGCATCATCAAACCTCAGTAGAAATAATTTCGCAATAATATCATCAATTACGATAAAAATTTAGCTTGAATGTTGCACAATCTAAATACGCGATTGAACTTTAATCTACACTCCTCATTAGAGTTTTCCTCAGTTTTTATAATACTCAATCCTCTCCAACGGTTTGAATATTCATTACTCAATCGTCAATCACACGACCTACGCTGTCATTCATAGAGATCAACGGGTTAAGCAGCTAATAATATTGTGTAGTATCGCTTCGTGAATAATGTAGGCGACAGGTAATCCAGTCTTTTCTGCTTGTGTTGCCTGTTTTAGAGGATCTCGATGTAGTCGCTGATCTCCTGTTTTGCTTACTGCCGCGTTTCGAATCCCAAGTGATGTACCAGTTCATTCTTCATTACGGGAGATAGCTTCTGAATTGAAGTTGTATTTCAAACAACGATGAATTTCCTTGGCTGAACTACAGTGGTACGGCAGGTGACGTATGCTCGTGTACGTAATAAAGCGATAGTCCAAAGCGCATTGTTGGCAGCATTAAGACGGGGTCGTACAAGCTTTCCTGTCGATGCTGGCAGGTAATTTGCACCACATAAGGCTGCCAAAGCTGACTTATTGCGTAATCGTTCAGGATTGTTTTCGGCCACAGACAAAAGTGTTGCCGCAGTTTGTGGTCAAATGACAAATTGACTGGGAATACGTTTCGCCGTCTGTGCTGTCAATTGTTATAGTGTCGCGTCAAGCACCTTCAATTCAGATGTCAGATTTAACCAGCGTTTGGCAAGTAGTCGGAGCGTGCCCACCAATGTCTGCAGTAGCATAGTAGTTTCGTCTATTGTTCTGAGTCTGGAGCAGCCTTGAATGCAATGACCTGTATTGGTCTTCCATTGCTGCTCGCTGATGGTGTCGGGAGTACTGACTAATAGCGACGGTAAATGGTTAATCGTTTGGGTCCCTGCGCTAAGCCTGGCAACGGATAGGTTACGCATGGCTTAAACAGCACCGGTTTGAGATTTCAGAACAATATTTGCTTTGCTGCAGAGCGCCATTCGCGCCGCACTTTGGGCATAGGTACGATCGGATTTTCCTTGAAGACGACGTGCTGACCGATCCGGGCAATTAACTTCCAACAACACATCAACCCCTTGTTCGCGCAATAGCGAAACAAGCTTCGAGAACAATTGCAAGGAAAAGCGAGTGGCGACAAAGGGGTTGATTGAACAGAGCCTCACCGAGCAACCTGCTTGGCCGCAATGTGCTGGTACAGAATTACATCGCCGGGGCAAGAGTTGTGGTTTGCAACGGTATCGCTGCTGTAGTTGTAAATGCACCTTCAACGCACTCACCTGCACTCCGTTGGCAGACTTGCGTCACAAGGATAAGTGGCTCAATTATGAGCAGGCTGTAGTTCAAGGGTTAAATATTCGGAAAGCTTCGGCCAGTTGCGGGATAGCCAAAAGCACCAGTTTTAATTGGCGGGATCGTTTTCTGCACGCACCTGCAATACAGCAACCTATCCAAAGAGCGGCATTGCCGAAGAGGACGAAATGTACCTTTTCTCGAATCCTTCAAGGTACAACGTCACCCTACCAGAATTGACCGGAAAGTGGAGGAAAAGCTGCAAAAAGTGGCACGGCAGATGAGATTCCAGTGTTGGTGGTGCGTGATCGTCATGGAAAAACCGCCTTGTTCTAAAAGTGTTGGTGTGGAGCAGATTGAACCCATAATAAAACACTGTTAAATAAGGGTGTGATGCTATGTACTGAGGGTGCGGAAGTGTACAAGTTGATCGCCCAACACCCGGGGATTGTTCATCGCCCCAAAAATTTTGCCCCAAGCCAGCGGGTAGTCGGTGGTATCTATCATATTCAGAACTTCAATACCTATGATAGCCTACTCAAACAATGGATGGTAGGAATTGATAGTGTAGCCACGTATTATCTCGAAAGCTATCATTGCTGACACAAAATGATTGAACGCCTCGGACAAGATATAACGCCAACCGTTTGTCTAATCTAGTCTATCTTAATAAAATGTAGCATCAACAGACAATTGCGACACAGCCTTTCGGGGCCCGGTGCGGCGTCGACTGTATGCAATGATCGACTAATTCGCTGGGCATGCGCTCGGCACTTTAGGTCTCGAGAGCCCACTAGTGTGCCGCCTGAATTTCCGCTTCAAGGCGCGCTACTAGTTATTTGAGCCTGGACGGTGGACGACCATGCCATGACCTGAAAATTAGAAGGCTTCCACTAGTCCGAAAATTGTATATGAGTTTATAGGCAAGCGAGAAATCATTCCCGGAAAAGCTACGCTCAGTGTGAGATGACATCTTCCTTGCTTGGTGAGTTCGAACACTATCATTCCGCTCTAGCTGAAATATTGCTCAAACTTAAACACCATTTCGCATATTCTGATGCCACCCCGCTTGAATTAACTAATGTTTGGACTTAGAAAAGACGTACTTTATACTTTCATATTCCATTTATAGCCGAATTCGTCATTACCAGTTTCAACCGGCACAATTTTGTTAGGCGTGTGTGGTGAAGCAGGTGCAGGTTCATCAAGAGAAGGGCCCTCCTTGGTCAAGGTGAACACTACGGGCTCCGGTTTATCATCCTGAAGTGGTGAGTAAAGCAAGGGTGCGTTGGCTCGGGTATCAGGGTTCAAGAACCGAGTTTCATTCCTATCTTTCAATATTTCAAGATATTTTTGCTTGGCTTCCCAACTAGGCAGTAAGTTGTCGTTGTGCTTAATCTCTTTGCTGCTTGATACTACGAAACCATTACCCTCCACTTGGCCAAGTGCGTTAAGTGCATTCTCAGAATACTCATACTTGCCCTCTTGATTTTTTCGCGCCATAACATCTATAGAACAGTGATGTGGTGCAAGCAAGATATGCCAATTAAGTTTATCGGCATTATTTTGATAATTTTGCCAAATCCGATCCCAAACCTCGACTGTCGCATCCCCTCCTAACATAATGCGATTCGCCCCACCAAAAACCTTAACTGTCCAGCGTATGACCAAGCTAATGTCGTTAACATTAGGGTGATTTTCACCCTCTATAGCTTTGAATATTTCCCCTTCTTTTAGAACAGGAGAAATAATATGCGCTTCAATATTTCGTGAGAAAGTTTTAACTAATCCAGATGATGACACTGCTTCCAATTTGCTAATTCTATTGCCATTCAATTCTGATTCTTTACTGCCTTG
>JBDSEJ010000242.1:0-1871 GCA_039920105.1 Candidatus Nitrotoga sp.
TAATTGAGACTGAAATCACTTTCAAATTCTGGTCGCGTTAAGGTAACATCCATTCTACATGCGGGCGTCGTATAATGGTAATACCCTAGCTTCCCAAGCTAGAGCCGTGGGTTCGATTCCCATCGCCGCTCCACCTCTTTATATTTTACCATTCATTTCCGTTCACATAATCCGCTACAATTTTTGTAATAGCAGTCTTGATTTCGACGGTGCGCATACATTTCCGACTCGCGCCAAAGAAGGCAGTCAAGTATTTCCCCCTCGACCGCTGCTGGGGCAGTCTCCCCGGCACCGTCATCGTGAAGCGTCAGCCACGTCGCCAGGTGCGTCTGCCGATGCGATAGAGCAATGTGTGCTCAGGCCGGCAGCGGCGATAGACGGGGCTGCGAGGCTTGGCGCAGGCTGCGGTGGCGGGCATGGGCGTCCAGATATGAAAATCGGGACGGATAACTATATGCTTATACAGGTATCGATGCAAAAACGATCGTTCTGTATGGGGCTGAGCGAATAGGCTGCTGAGCATCAATCGTGCTGCCGTTTTTTTGTTGGCCCGCTGCACAAGAAATTCCACCCTGCATTTCCACATGCGAACGGTGATACGACAGTCCATGGCACCTCAGGATGGGCAGCGGCAAATTGTGGGTGATAAGCTCAATGTTATGCGCCGCTTCACCGATGACTGCGTATTCCACGGCCATCCGGCCACTCATTCCACGCGCATCCGGCCACTCAGATGCATCCTTTCCGCCTTTCGCTTGACCCAAAACACGTCAGCTTATAGGCATCGGTCCGGTGCACTTTTATTCCGCGATCCCGCGAAAATATGGGCGCTTCAGTGGTACATTTTTACACCGCTATTTACACAAGCGCTCTAGCTGCTTACGCCAGAGCCGCAAGACATTTCGAGAAAGCTGGACTGCCGGTGGTTGCTATAGTAGGATTAAATCCTATTCATTTGATTGGAGGTTGCCGTGAGAACTACTCAACAACTGAGCATCACCTTGCCTAACGACATGGCCGACGTGGTGAAGGCCAAGGTGCGGACCGGGGAATACGCTACCGAGAGCGAAGTCATCCGAGACGGCTTGCGTGCGCTCCTGGCGCGTGATCGAGCTGTTGAAAGCTGGCTGCACAACCAGGTAGGCCCGGCCTACGATGCCCTGAAGGCCGATCCGTCCCGTTCTGTCACTGCTGACCAGGTGCGTGCCCGCCTTGCTGCCGAGCATGCCAAGGCACGATGAGCTGTCGTGTCGTCTTCTCCCCCGAGGCCGATAGACAGCTTACGGCCCTGTACAGCTACATCGCCGCAGCCGCTTCACCTGACATTGCAGCGCGATATACCGAGGCCATCGTAAGCCACTGCGAGAGCCTATGCACCTTTCCCCATCGCGGAACCATGCGTGATGACGTGCGACCGGGTCTGCGCATCGCCTCTCGCACACGGCCCGTTGGGAGGCGCGGGGTGGTCTGGACACAGTGCCAGGCCGTTCTCCTCGTGGCGGAAGCGGGCGAAGGGTCGAGGCAAACTGGTCGACGGCGCGGGTATGCCGGGAGCAGGCTTCACCGCGGTGTTGGCCGGGCAAGCACGACCTGACAGGCTGGCCTTGAAGCCGTACTGGGGAAAACTCGACGTACGGTTTTTAGGGAGGGCGATGGAGACGTCGGCATCATTCGAAGCCCGGTCCGCGCCATCGCCCTACCCGACCTCCTTGAACGGAACTCGCTTTGAGGCATTTCCCGTTCAAGTAAACACGTTTTAAGCTCCGCGCCGCACCTGAGCCCGCCAAAGGCAAGGTTCGAAGCGATTTCCGCGCGAGCGCTGACTTCGCTCAACGTATGGTTTACCGGAGAGGCGTCTGTTGTAGCACCGT
>JBDSEJ010000243.1:0-3863 GCA_039920105.1 Candidatus Nitrotoga sp.
TTGAGATGTGTCTGGTACTGCTGGTCGAAGTGCGATTGCGATGAAAATGTTGTGTTCATGCTGGCGTGTCCTCACGATTGTGTGCAAAATCAACCCCTCAGAAAACGAGGGGACGAAGATGCAGCATAAATCGTGGCATCGCAGTTTGGGTTGCCTCCGCGTAGCGGCTTCGTCCAACCCCTCGTTCGAGCGGTCTCCCCTAGCTTCGCTATCAGCTAGCACACCCATCCGGCTGCTGCACAACGTCAAAAACGTTAGGCAACGTTAAAAAGGAAGCATTATGACTATCCCCAGGCTCCCCTGTTTCGAGCGCAAACCGCACCATTTTAATCCCGCGATCTTGGTAACTTCGGTCATCGCTTCTCCGCTACTAGAGCAAATCGAACAGGAGTTGGCTGTCACAGTGAGGATCGAAAAGGATCACCCACACATTCGCGACGCGCACAACGTCGCAATCTTCCTGCACCCGGATTTTCTCGGCGGCCCGACAGCCGCTTTGAATGCCGTTCGCACGCTACTTCCCGAAGCCGTCAAGAAAGTCGGTTCGAACACTCCTCAAAGCGTCGATGCGCCCGATCCTAAAATCAGCGATCATGTCGCGCTCGCCTCGATCGAGGGCGCGATCATCCGCCAGCTCCTCGGGATGGATGCCGCGAATGCGCAGTCCGCCATCGAGCACATCTGGCCGACGCGATACGAGGTGATCATTGACATTAATCTTGCTTTTAAGCCACTCGAGAGCGGGAGCGGCAAATCGGACGCGGACGTCTCCGAATTCAAGCATCCAGATCCGCGCCGGGTCGCTAAGAAGCTGATCAAGAAGTACATTGAGAAGGCAAAGAAAGCCGCTCGGGTGAGCGATTCTGACCAAGGCGTGGACATGTACAAAACTGAGATGAGCAGTCAGTATGTGTTTGCGAGGCTCGAGGTAAGTGTGATCAAAAAGCTTGTCGAGATCGACCAGCGCGAGGCCCAAAAGTGGGTTAAGAAAGCGACTAAAGTAACTCCAGAAGTCGTCGCTCAAGCCGTCGGCCGTAAAGGCAAAGCCACCAATAAAGCAATTGACACGGCACCGACAATCGAGGTTTCGCGTTTCCGAACGATCCACCATATCTGGCCCGATTTCGATATCCAGAGCTGCATCACCCAATCTATTCGCACAGTCAAAGTCGATGCCGCACAGCGTTCTTTCACCGCTTCGGGTGATGGAATAACCTGGGCGGTCATGGATACTGGGATCGATGGCTTGCACCCCCATTTTAAGCTCCATGGCAACATCGACGCCTCGTCGCCGTACCACGCTGACTTCACTGGCTCGCCAGGTGGGGCGAAACCCCTTCAGGACAATTTTGGGCACGGAACCCATGTTGCTGGGATCATCGCAGGCGAGCAGTCGCTAAAAAAAGGCTCAGACACAACAAAGATGTTCGCCGTTTCACATGTGCTCGACGAGAACGGAAAAAAAGTTATTCGCAAGGAGTTGCTGGAATCGGTCAGTGGCATGGCGCCCAAGTGCAAGCTGGTGAGTCTCAATGTGCTCGATGAATTTGGCATCGGGAAAGCGAGTAACGTCATTGCGGCGATCTCGCATGTACAGTTGCTCAACGGCCATGGGCGCGACCTCAAAATCCACGGCGTCAATCTCAGCCTAGGGCATCCGTTCGATCCGAAGTGGTTCGCCTGCGGACACAGCCCACTGTGCGTCGAGGTCAACCGCCTCGTCAAATCGGGCGTCGTTGTCGTGGTCACTGCGGGCAACACCGGTTACGGCAGCCTGCAAACCAAGGAAGGCGCCACCAACACCTGCCTAGACCTGACCATCAACGACCCTGGTAATGCCGAATGCGCGATCACAGTCGGCTCCACTCACCGCGACATGCCGCACATGTATGGTGTCTCCTACTTTTCTTCCAAAGGACCGACCGGCGACGGCCGCTGCAAACCCGACCTTCTCGCGCCCGGTGAAAAGATTATCTCTTGCGCCGCGCCGAACAGCACGCTATTACAGCGCGAAACCGACAACACCGAATGCTACTACTTTGAAAACAGCGGCACTAGCATGGCCGCGCCACATGTCAGCGGCGCAGTTGCCGCATTCCTCTCTATCCGCAATGAATTTAAAGGAGAAGCCGAGAAGGTTAAACACATCTTTACCTCTACGGCGACCGACCTCGGCCGCGACCGCTATTTCCAGGGCGCAGGGCTGGTCGACCTCATGCGCGCCATTCAGTCCGTCTGATTTTCCCGATTACCTTACCCGGAGTTGTAACCATGAAAAACAATATCAAAGGCATTCCCTACAGCACTGCCGAATTTGACAAGGAGGGCAAGCCTCTCACCCAGCCAACGGTTCCGGCTGACAGCACGGATCTCATCTTCATCTCCCACGGCTGGAACAACGATCGCAATGAAGCCGAGGAACTCTACCGGAAACTTTTCGAGAACTTAGCTGATGTCACTGCCAACGATCCTGAGATCAAGAAGCGTAAAATTGCCATCATAGGGGTCATCTGGCCAGCCAAGAAATTCAACGAGTTCATGTCGCAGCCGCCAGCGGGCAGCAAGGTCGTGGGCGGGGCCGCGTCAGTCGGTGGAGGGGAGGACAAAGCCGCCTCGGAGGCTGCGATGCTTGCAGCGATCGACCGCGCCGCACCGCTCTTCGACGATAAGGGCGACAACGAGCGCGTGGCTGCTCTGCGCAAACTCGTCCCGAAGCTCGAGGACGATACGGAGGCGCAGCGGCAGTTCGTGGAAACGTTCCGCACCCTTCTCGACCCGGACGGCTCAAAAGCGTGCGATGAGCCCAAAGAAGACGCCGCCGCTGTTTTCTTCCGGGCTTCGGCTGAGACCATTTTTCAAAATGCTGCCCAACCGTCCGCCATTACCTCTTCCACCCCATCAGCGGACAGCAAGGGCCCGGAAGATGGCATTGGCCGCGCGGCTGGTATTGGCAGTTTCTTTTCCGGCGCCGCCAATGCGGTTAGCAATCTCCTCAATCTCACCACCTATTATGAAATGAAGCAGCGCGCTGGAATAGTCGGTAAGAACGGCCTAGCCCCGCTCATCGACAATTTAGCTGACCAGGTCTCGCGTATTCATCTCATCGGACACAGTTTTGGCGGGTGAGTGGTGACGGCTGCGGCTGCCAATTCAAAGACGAAAAAGCTTCACAGCATGGCGCTCTTGCAGGCCGATTTTTCGCACAACGGCTTCTCACTGGACCGCAGCGGATTTTTCCGCAGTGTCGTCGATAACAAGCGCGTCGCCGGTCCGATCCTTATCACGCACACCAAGAACGACAAGGCTGTCGGCATGGCCTACCCGGCCGCGTCGCGCATAAGCCGCGACAATGCTTCCGGCTTTGGCGACGCCGATGACGACTTCGGCGGCCTCGGCAGCAACGGCGCACAGCAGATGGAAGATGGCGAAGTCTCCCCCGCTCACACAGTTTTACTGGAGACCGGCCAGCCCTAACAGTGGCAGCCGGGCAAGTTATACAACCTCGAGAGCAGCAAATTCATTATCGATCCAAAAGGCGGCGACGCGCATGGCTGGGTGTTCGTCCCCCAAGTTGCCTGGGCAATCGGCCGCGCCATAATTTCATAGCGCCTTGGACATAAAAGTGAAACGGCTAGGAAATAGAGAAATAGCGGTCAGACTATTGCTACTGAGTCGACACGATGGCTCATGGCAATTTCATTTGCCTAATGGTCATGGTAAATGGCACGCTCAATAAAAAACCATCCCTTGCGCCTGACAGAAGATTACGCATTGCCAGTTAGTGATGCCTTCTAAAGTGTTTAGGCATTGTGGAGTTTTTCTTAGATATGGTCGAGATGGTGGGTTTGCGAAGTGTATGCGAG
>JBDSEJ010000244.1:0-3658 GCA_039920105.1 Candidatus Nitrotoga sp.
TGATCCGCCAAGCGTTACTGCTGTGTATCTGCTTGGTGACAGGCATCAACAGTGCTTCTGCCTTACAACAGGAAGAGCTGGATAACCTGCGCAAGCACATCTCTATTCTGCAAAAGGAACTGGAGAAAACCAGCGAATCTCAATCCGAAGCAGCAGACGAGCTTCGTGAATCAGAACGGGCCATCAGTAACAGCAAGCGGAGGCTGGCTGAGCTATCAATGAAACACCGTGCCGCAGACCATACCTTGGAGAAGCTTCAAGAACAAACCCAGAAAATGGAATTGGATATGCAGAGCCAGCAAGAAATGCTCAGCAAACTGCTCTACCAGCAATATTTGGGCGGAAAACAAGAGTATTTCATGCTGTTGCTCAACAATCATGACCCCGATCAAACCGCACGTGAAATGCGCTATTACGAGTATATTGCGCGCAGCCGTTCGACTTGGCTCAACATGTTACGCGCAAACCTTGCTCAACTGAACAATCTCGTCCACGAAACTCAGCAAAAGAGCGAGGAAATTGCGGCGCTACAGGAAGAACAAAATGCACAGCAGAAAATATTGGAAAAGGAAAAGCTTGCTCGCCAGCAAGTAATCAGTCAATTCGCCCAGCAACTCAAGCAGCAGCGCCATGAAATCGGTCGTTTAAAACGCGACGAAAACCGTTTGTCTCAACTGGTGGTCAAGCTCTCCAAAATGCTGTCTCTGCAAAAAGACAAAGGGGTATTCAACAATGATAAATTGCCTGATAATCGCTTCGATGGGAAACCTTTCGAGCAACTTAAAGGCAAGCTGACACTGCCGGTAGTGGGTAAGGTCATCAATAAATTTGGCAATGCACGTCCAGACAGCACCGTGCTTTGGAGAGGCTTGATATTGCGTGCAGCAAGCGGTCAGCCAGTGAAATCGGTAGCGGCCGGGCGTGTAGTATTTGCAGATTGGTTGCGTGGCTTCGGGAACTTATTGATCGTTGATCATGGCAAAGGCTACATGAGCTTGTACGGAAATAATGAAACGCTATACAAACAAGTAGGCGACATGTTGCGCGGGGGCGACACCGTAGCGGCCGTTGGCAACAGCGGCGGAAATGAGGATTACGGTGTATACTTTGAATTGCGACACAGGGGAGAACCGCTTGACCCCATAAAATGGATAGCCCGATGAAATTACTCATCAAGAAATATGTTGCAACCAAACAACTTTAGAGGTCAGATATGCGGAGTCGTATTGAAAAAATTGGGTTGATCGGACTAGGCTTGGTAGCAGGTGTGCTGATCAGCCTGCAACTATCTGCCATCGCTGATAAGGAAAGCGCTGAGCCGCTACCGATTGAAGAGCTGCGTGCCTTCTCAGAGGTCTTTGGCCGCATCAAGAGTGACTATGTAGAGCCAGTCACCGACAAAAAACTTATCACCGAAGCCATTACAGGCATGTTGACCGGCCTTGATCCGCACTCCGCCTACCTGGATGCCGATGCATTCAAGGAACTGCAAGTCGGCACGCAGGGCGAATTCGGTGGTTTAGGTATTGAAGTAGGAATGGAAGACGGACTTGTGAAAGTAATTTCGCCAATTGAAGATACCCCTGCCTTTCATGCTGGAATGAAAAGCGGCGATCTGATTATCAAACTAGACGGCGTAATGGTGAAGAGCCTTACTCTAAGTGATGCGGTTAAGCGCATGCGCGGCAAACCAGGCAGCAAAATTGTCTTGACCGTAGTTCGCAAGGAAGTACCCAAGCCATTGACCTTCACTTTAACCCGCGCCGTTATTAAAGTGCAAAGTATAAAGTCCAAGCTGGTCGAGCCGGGATATGCCTTTATACGCATCGCCCAATTTCAGGAACACACGGGTGAGAACCTTGCCAGCGCACTTAAAGATTTGTTCAAACAGGACAAAGGTGGCCTAAAGGGTTTGGTGTTGGATCTTCGTAACGACCCGGGTGGTTTGCTCAATAGTTCGGTAGCTGCAGCTGCCGCCTTTCTGCCCAAGGATAGTCTAGTGGTGTATACCGAAGGGCGTAACTCAGATGCCAAGATGCGTCTGTCCGCCATCCCTAATGACTATCTGCGCAACAACGAGAAGGATTACCTGAAGAGTCTGCCTGCGGCAGTCAAGACTGTGCCGATGGTGGTATTGGTAAATGGCGGCTCTGCATCTGCTTCAGAAATCGTCGCGGGAGCACTGCAAGATCATAAACGCGCTGTCATCATGGGTACCCAAACATTTGGTAAAGGTTCGGTGCAGTCAGTTCTGCCGCTAGGCAACAATACCGCAATCAAACTCACCACTGCGCGTTATTTCACGCCTAAAGGTCGCTCCATCCAAGCCAAAGGCATCATCCCTGACATCGTAGTGGAAGATCCGGCGACTAGCGGTATAGATCAAAGTTTCCGCATGCGCGAGGCTGATTTGGAGCGTCACTTGAGTAACACCCAGGAAGTTGATGTCAAGGTAGACGTCACTGTAAAACCAGCTAGTCCGGCTGCGCCAGCTAAATCACCGACCAAACAGGAAGAAGACGAGGCGGCAAAACCCAAAAGGCTCGAGTTCGGCTCTAAAGAAGATTACCAGTTAAATCAAGCGTTAAACTTGCTAAAAGGTATGTATATATTGCACGGAAAGTAAGTGATTACACATAACTTACTTCTCTTCTATATCCATGAATGACGAACAGTTACTGCGCTATAGCCGCCACATATTGTTGCCTGATATTGGCATCGAAGGGCAACAGAAATTACGTGATGCGCACGTACTGATAATAGGCGCTGGCGGTCTGGGTTCTCCTGCTGCCATGTACCTGGCTTCCAGCGGTGTAGGCACCTTGACCCTGTGCGACAACGACACGGTTGACCTGACCAATCTGCAACGTCAAATTGTACACCGCACTTCCAGCGTCGGAATGGCCAAGGTAGATTCTGCAAGTGCCTCGCTCGCTGAAATCAATCCCGATGTTTGCATCGTCGCTCTGAATGAACGCGCGGATCAATCGCGTTTACTAGAACTGGTTGGTCAAGCCGATGTAGTGCTGGATTGTAGCGACAACTTCCCTACGCGCTATGCGCTTAACCAGGTTTGCGTGCAATTAAAAAAACCTTTTGTATCCGGCGCTGCCACCCGCTTTGATGGCCAGGTTGCCGTGTTTGACATGCGCCAATCTAATAGCCCTTGCTACCACTGCTTGTATCCAGAACAATCAGATGCTTTAGAAACCCGTTGCGCAGTAATGGGAGTATTTGCCCCACTGGTCGGAATTATCGGCAGCATGCAAGCCGCTGAAGCACTCAAGCTATTGATGGGAATAGGCACGCTACTCTGTAGCAGATTGCTGGTAACAGATTTGCTACATATGGAACTGCGCACCGTCAAGTTAAACAAGGATCCAGCCTGCCTAATTTGCGGCACGGCATAGTTGTAACGTTCTTTTAGTTTTACTCTGTCACAGATTTGATCTCAGCTTAACCAAACCTGATTAGTTACATGCCTCAGCCGTCCGAATAGCAGTTTCAGGCCATGGGACGGTAGTTGCCGTAGCGCGAACGAGGCGCTTGAGGATGGTGCCAAGATCGAAGCGTCGGTTGAAACGGTACTGAACCTCGGACAGATAACGATTGGCGTATTTACGAAAGTCGAAAGCATGGTAGGTCCCATTGATAGCTG
>JBDSEJ010000245.1:0-4816 GCA_039920105.1 Candidatus Nitrotoga sp.
CCTGTCAAGCAAGCTGGTTATCTTGAGTTTCAGGTGTCAGTCCACCTTCACTTAACACCGCCGCGGACGTAGTTAGCACCAACCTTTGTTTACGTCGTGTGGCGTGATAGGTTAAGCCCGTTCCTGCTGGTATTAAGCGACCTACTATGACGTTTTCCTTTAGGCCACGTAACTCGTCACGCTTGCCCATAATCGCAGCCTCAGTAAGAACACGAGTAGTTTCCTGGAAAGATGCCGCGGAAATAAACGAATCAGTGGACAATGACGCCTTGGTTATTCCCAGCAACATAAATTCATAGGTTGCCGGCTGCTTGCCTTCATTCTCAACACGTTCATTCTCTTTCAGCAAATCTGCACGTTCCACCTGTTCTTTGGGAATAAACTTAGTATCACCTTCATCCACAATCTGTACTCGGCGCAGCATCTGGCGCACTATTACCTCTATATGTTTGTCGTTTATCTTAACACCCTGTAGGCGGTACACATCCTGAACTTCATCGGCAATGTAGCGGGCGAGCGATGCCACGCCCAGTAAGCGCAAAATATCATGCGGATCGCGCGGACCATCTACAATCATCTCACCTTGGGTTACCATTTGTCCATCATGTACCAGCACATGCTTGTCTTTAGCAATTAGAAACTCATGCGCTAAACCTTCCGCATCAGTCAGAACCAAACGTTGCTTACCCTTGGTATCCTTGCCGAACGAAGCAGTCCCAGTCACTTCCGCTAACATACCTGCATTCTTAGGTGAACGCGCTTCAAACAGTTCAGCCACACGCGGAAGCCCCCCCGTAATGTCTCGTGTCTTGCTACTTTCTTGCGGAATACGTGCCAACACCTCGCCCACGCCAACAAGCTGACCATCTGCAACGGTAATTATGCAACCTGTCTGAAATGTCACAGAAATTGGCAATTCTGTTCCTGAGATCTTAATTTCCTGCCCTTCCTCGTCGAGCAAGCGCACCAATGGTCGCAACACACCTTTTCCTTGTGTTCCAGCAAGCTTAGGATCCACAACAAGAGTGGACAAGCCCGTTACTTCATCAATCTCTCTAGTAACGGTAACACCCTCTTTCACATTTTCAAAGCGAGCCAGACCAGCATATTCGGTAATAATTGGCCGAGTATGCGGATCCCAGGTAGCCAGAATTTCACCAGCGTGAACCTGACTGCCATCGCGCGCAGTCAACATCGCACCGTATGGCACTTTATGCCGCTCGCGCTCGCGCCCATGTTCATCCGTAACCATTATTTCACCGCTGCGCGCCACCACCACCAACTCACCTCTTGTATTGCTGACGGTGCGCATGTTCGCGCTGTATTTCAACTGGCCATTCGACTTACCTTCGACCTGACTAGCTACGACGGTACGCGAAGCCGCGCCACCAATGTGGAAAGTACGCATGGTTAACTGTGTACCTGGTTCGCCAATAGACTGCGCAGCAATTACACCAACTGCTTCGCCTACAGTAACAGGGCCACCCCGACCTAAATCGCGACCATAACATTTGACACACAAACCATAGCGAGTCTCGCATGTCAGAGGCGTCCTAACATGAACTTCGTCGACACCCAGTAATTCTATATTTTCAACCATTTCTTCATCAAGCAGAGTACCTGCTTCATAGAGGGTTTCGCTACTTTCTGGATTGACGACATCCTTGCTGACAACGCGGCCCAGTATGCGCTCTCGCAACGCTTCGATCACCTCGCCACCCTCAACCAATGCCTTCAATGCTGCGCCATTAGCAGTACCACAATCTTCCTCAGCCACCACTAAATCCTGGGTCACATCTACCAGGCGTCGTGTCAGGTAACCTGAATTCGCAGTTTTCAATGCGGTATCAGCCAAACCTTTACGCGCACCATGAGTGGAAATAAAATATTGCAGCATATTCAGCCCCTCGCGAAAGTTAGCGGTAATCGGGGTTTCAATGATCGAACCATCTGGTTTGGCCATTAGACCACGCATACCTGCTAGCTGACGAATCTGAGCGGCAGAGCCACGTGCACCAGAGTCGGCCATCATATAGATGGAATTGAATGATTCCTGCATCACAACTTTACCTTTTTTATCAGCAAGTTGCTTGCCGCTAGCGCGGTCAATCACAGGCTCACTACCTAGCTGATCCATCATAGCCTTGGCTACAAGATCACCAGTACGACCCCAGATGTCCACCACTTTATTATAGCGTTCGCCTTGGGTAACCAAACCTGAGGTGTATTGCACGTCAATCTCACGAACCTCTTTTCCTGCCGCGTCAATTAACTCATTTTTTTGCAGAGGCACCAACATGTCATCTAAGCAAATTGAGATGCCAGCTCGTGTAGCATAAGTAAAGCCAGTAGTCATTAATTTATCAGCCATAATCACGGTATTACGCAATCCGCACCGACTAAAGCTAGTGTTAATAAGCCGAGAAATTTCTTTTTTCTTCAATGCTTTATTTACTAAACTGAACGGCAGGCCGGCTGGCAAAATATCTGACAGAATGGCGCGTCCCACAGTAGTTTCATACCGCGTACGTTTGTTCTGACGCTCATTATTTTCATCAATGAAAATTTCAGTAATGCGCACCACTACCTTGGCATGCAGGTCAACATAACCAGACTCATAGGCACGAAGCGCTTCAGATACATCCGAAAACATAGCGCCCTCGCCCAATGCCCCGATTTTTTCTCGCGTCATATAATATAGTCCCAGCACGATATCCTGCGACGGAACAATGATAGGTTCGCCATTGGCAGGCGACAACACGTTATTGGAAGCAAGCATCAGGGTGCGGCATTCCATCTGTGCTTCAAGCGATAATGGCACGTGCACTGCCATTTGATCTCCGTCAAAATCGGCATTGAACGCCGTGCAAACTAACGGATGCAACTGTATTGCCTTGCCCTCGATAAGTATTGGCTCAAACGCCTGAATACCGAGACGATGTAGCGTAGGCGCTCGATTTAAAAGAACTGGATGTTCGCGGATAACATCTTCAAGTATATCCCACACAACTGGCTCTTCCGCTTCCACCATACGCTTGCCTGCTTTAATGGTCGTGGCCAACCCGAGGACTTCTAGTTTATGGAAAATGAATGGCTTGAATAGCTCCAGCGCCATCTTTTTGGGCAAGCCGCACTGATGCAATTTAAGTTGCGGACCCACTACAATTACGGAGCGGCCGGAATAATCTACGCGCTTGCCAAGTAAATTCTGACGGAAACGACCGCCTTTTCCTTTAATCATGTCTGCAAGCGACTTCAACGGACGCTTGTTAGCACCCGTCATTGCCTTGCCGCGACGGCCATTATCCAAAAGCGAATCAATTGATTCCTGTAGCATGCGCTTCTCGTTGCGCACAATAATTTCCGGTGCCTTCAATTCTAAAAGGCGTTTCAAGCGGTTATTCCGGTTGATTACGCGACGATACAAATCATTCAGATCAGAAGTCGCAAAACGCCCACCATCTAGTGGCACAAGTGGACGAAGTTCAGGTGGCAATACTGGCAACACCAACATAATCATCCACTCTGGCTTAATGCCCGAGACCAAAAATGCCTCCAGAATCTTCAATCTTTTCGCATATTTTTTGATCTTGGTCTCAGAACTGGTCGCCTCTAGATCGGCGCGTAATTTTTCCACCTCAGCTGGAACATCTAGTGCGTGCAATAAAGCGCGTATACCTTCCGCCCCCATTACGGCAGAAAACTCATCGCCGTATTCTTCGAGCTTAGCCAGATAATCATCTTCAGAGAGTAATTGAGCACGCTCAAGCGTTGACATCCCAGGATCGGTCACTACATACGCTTCAAAATAGAGCACGCGCTCTATGTCACGTAACGTCATATCCAAAACCATTCCCAAGCGTGACGGCAGGGACTTTAAAAACCATATATGCGCCACCGGGCTTGCCAGTTCGATATGCCCCATACGTTCACGACGCACTTTAGATAAAGTCACTTCCACACCGCACTTCTCGCAAATCACTCCACGATGCTTCAGGCGCTTATATTTGCCGCATAAACACTCATAATCCTTTGTCGGCCCAAAGATCTTGGCGCAAAACAAACCATCTCGTTCCGGCTTGAAGGTTCGGTAGTTAATGGTTTCCGGCTTCTTAACTTCGCCGTAGGACCAAGAACGAATTTTTTCCGGGGAGGCTAGACCGATCTTGATCGCGTCGAACTCCTCCTTCTGCGTCACTTGCCTAAACAGATCCAGCAATGCTTTCATATGTAACTCCTAAATATTCGGCAGCAATGTAGGGTGCGCCCGGCACACCAATCTTAAGCGGCGCTCAAGGCTCACCGCTTCCTACTCTCAATGACGAACAAGATCTATATCAATGCCCAAGGAACGGATTTCTTTAGTTAGCACATTGAACGACTCCGGCATGCCGGCATCAATCTTGTGGTCGCCCTTGACAATGCTCTCGTAAATTTTGGTGCGTCCCGCTACGTCATCAGATTTGACCGTAAGCATTTCCTGCAATGTGTAGGCTGCTCCATAAGCTTCCAGCGCCCACACTTCCATTTCACCAAAGCGCTGGCCGCCGAACTGCGCCTTGCCACCTAGCGGTTGCTGTGTTACCAAGCTGTACGGGCCAGTGGAACGAGCATGCATCTTATCATCCACCAAGTGGTTCAACTTCAGCACATGCATATAACCAACTGTGACAGAACGGTCAAATGCGACTCCAGTTCGTCCATCAAATAGCGTTATCTGACCTGAACGTGGCAAGTCCGCCAACTCTAACATATCCTTAATTTCATCTTCGTTCGCACCATCGAACACCGGCGTGGCAAACGGCACACCCCCACG
>JBDSEJ010000246.1:0-3420 GCA_039920105.1 Candidatus Nitrotoga sp.
TTGCATAGGGCTGTTCGGATTCATGAAAATCCCGCCCAGCGCTTCTGCGGCAGCAACTATGGCTCCCTCGCGACTGATTTTATTTCCCGCCGTCTGATATGGATAGCCACTTCCATCCAGTCTTTCATGATGCTCTCCGACTGCTCGTGCCACCTTGGGTGGATAGGTTGTAAATTCCTGCAACACCAGCTGGCCCACCTTCGGGTGCACGACAACATACTTCCAATCTTCCGGTTTCAGATGCGCACCAGGTTTTAAATATTCTGGATCCAGATACATTTCTCCTACATCGTGCAGCAATCCGGCATGGGCAACAGTTAATATTTCATCGCTTGAACATTTGGAACGTATGCCCAAAATGGTGGAAATAAGAGCAACCATTACGGCATGTTTGAAGGTACGCTGCCCTTCGCTGTTATATGCCATGGTTAATAACGTGGTTGTGCTACTGTTGAGGGTTATACGGGAAATGGGGTCGATGGGAAATATTTTTGACGGAGCTGAGTCCAAAAGTACTTTTAATGGAGCAATTTCCTCAAGAAGTTGTTTGGCGATCTCAACAACCTTGTGAATCGTAACGCCATCAGCTAAAGAAACTGATTTTTCCAGCGGTTTTTTTAGTTTGTGGCGGATCAATTTTTCCTGCACCCCAAGGGCGATTTTGGTGCCCTTGGCCAGCAGCTTCATTCCATTTGCATCATAAATATCTTCACTGGCACTAACGTCATAGTTTCTACTTAAGTCGACGACGCGCTCAAGGTAATGAGGATTGACGTTGTTCAGCTCGCTCGTTTCAGACATGAATTCTTTATCCTCTTTAGTCACTATTTTTGTGTATCTAAACCATTTTCAATTTAACCTGAGTATACGTCAGGCAGGTGTTAAGTAGGCGTAATGGAATTTTTATTACCACACATGCCATTGAATCAATAACAGAATTCAACCGGCAGCAGTACCGGAGACTCTCCTTCAGCCCTTCGCCCCCGTTTATTACTGCTTGGATCATCTACCAGAGCATCGTCAATCTCGATCAGAGCTTGCAGGGGATAACGATGCCCCATCGCAATACGTATCTTGCGTAGCATGCTGGTGGGCGGTAATCCGCGATATGTAGGTTTATTTGGAAAGGCGCAAAGTGGAAATATCTCCTTTGTCCGATACCGCCAGATAGGTTGCCCAGAACCTTCTGGTGAGGGAGGAGTTGGTGGAGTGAAATAGCGTAACATAACTACCCGGCCTTGAATTTATTACGATTTGCCAAGTAGTTGCATGACGCTCAGAACAGTGTTTAAGCTGGCGTGGGTCATATTTTCCAGTAGCGGTACGATGTGAGGCAGTAACATCATAACGGTTGCAAATCCGACTGCCAAGGTAATCGGAAAGCCGACCGCGAAGATGTTAAGTTGTGGTGCACTACGCGTTAGAATGCCAAGTGCCAAATTTGAAATCAACAGCACTCCGATCACCGGCATGCTTAGTTGTAGGGCGTTAGAGAAAATGCTGCCGCCCCATGAAGCAAGAGTGTGCAGCGCGATTGCCGCAGGGACTGAGCTATTAACTGGAAAGGTGCGGAAGCTGTCTGCTAGCGCTTCCAGCATGATGAGGTGCCCATTCATACCAAGAAAAATGAGTGCAGCGAGGATACCTAAAAATTGCGCTATCACTGGCGTGTAGGAAGAGTTCTGCGGATCATAGAAAACAGCGAAACCTAGCCCCATTTGAATCCCTATAATATCCCCGGCCATTTCTATTGCGGTAAAAATCAAGCGCATGGTGAAGCCTATTGCCAATCCGGTTAGAACTTGTTGAATAATAATTAAAAATCCAAGTGCAGAAGCTGGATCAATATTGGGCTGTACAGTCAAGGTAGGCGCAATTATTACGGTCAATAATATGGACAATCCGATCTTTATGCGCACCGGAATTTGCTTATTACCTAATATTGGTGCACTGGCGATCATGGCCAAGATGCGTACAAACGGAAAGACGAATAGGGCGAGCCAGGAGGATAGCTGGGCGCTGGTGACGGTAATCATTGTGATTATTTAACTGACTGGTTATAAATTTAAAATCAAATAATACAGAGCACAATCTCTTCTAGTATTAAAAGAGAAGCTCGGCTCAGGCTGAACAGTTTGCCGCAGGAAGAAGAGGGATATCTGATACAACACATTCAAGTTGGAATTAGAATATGGTGGTCGGGATCATAACGTTGTGCGGTTATCTGGAGCATCATTACCCAACCAACCAAGGAATGCTGCTGAACAGGCGCTGGATATAATCCAACATCATGCCGACCATCCACGGGCCGGTGACGATCAGCACGCCAAACATTCCGACCAGTTTTGGAATAAATGACAAGGTCATTTCGTTTATTTGGGTAGCGGCCTGGAAAATACTGATCAGCAATCCGATGATTAGAGCCGTCAGCAATACCGGAGCCGATACCATTAGAGTCAGTTCCAGTGCTTGGCGACCAAGTGTCATTACGCTTTCAGGAGTCATTGTTGTTTGGCCTTAAGTGTAAAAGCTATGCACTAACGACCCGATGAGCAGATTCCAGCCATCTGCCAGCACGAATAGCATGATTTTGAATGGTAATGAAATCATCGCTGGCGATACCATCATCATACCCATAGACATCAGTATGCTGGCCACCACCATATCGATGATGAGAAACGGGATGAAAATTACAAAACCAATCTGGAAAGCGGTTTTTAGTTCGCTGATGACATAGGCTGGTACCAGAATTTTTAGTGGTACCTGATCCGCACTTTGCAGTGGCTCGCTATTGGAAACTTGGACGAAAAGGGCTAGGTCTTTTTCACGCGTTTGTCTCAGCATAAATGCCTTGAGCGGTACACTGCCGGTATCGAATGCTTGTGTCAGCGTAATTTTGTTCTCGCTAAATGGCAAATAGGCATCAGTATAAATTTTATCCAGCACCGGCGACATTACGAAGAAAGTGAGAAACAAGGCTAGTCCGATCAGTACCTGATTGGGCGGAGAGGAGGGCGTGCCGAGAGCGGAGCGTAACAGCGACAGTACGATAATAATGCGAGTGAAACTGGTCATCAGCAGCATTACGGCCGGTATAAAACTTAACGAGGTGAGTAGAAGTAGCGTTTGTAAACTAAGTGAATACGTCTGCCCGCCACCCGGTGTGGCGGTACTGGTAAATGCGGGCAGTCCGATCTCTGCCGCAAATACAGCTGCGGGGGTCAGGCCAAGTAGCAATGTCGCCACTAGAAGCAAATTAAGGCGCATTTCTCTTTTCCATCATTTGTTTCAGCCAAGACTGAAATTTTCCATTTGTATTTGTAGCCATGCTCTCTTGTGTTGTGGGTAATTCGGTTTTGGGCATACTATGCAGGGTGCGCACCTGGCCTGGAGCCACGCCTACTACCAGCCAAGTATCAT
>JBDSEJ010000247.1:0-7145 GCA_039920105.1 Candidatus Nitrotoga sp.
CGGTCAACGATTATCTGGCGGCACGTGATGCTGAATGGATGGGTCGGCTGTATCGCTTCCTTGGATTGTCAGTGGGGGTAATTCTGTCGCAGATGGACCATGCCGACAAGCTGGCTGCTTACAATGCAGATATAACCTACGGTACCAACAACGAATTTGGTTTCGATTATTTGCGCGACAATATGGCTACCCATGCAGGGGAACGCTTCCAGCGCAAGCTGAATTATGCCATCGTGGATGAGGTGGACTCCATTCTGATCGATGAGGCGCGCACCCCGCTGATCATTTCTGGCCAGGCTGAAGACAATGTGGAGGTCTATGTCCGCATGGACAAACTGGTGCCGCAGCTTGTGCGTCAGCAAGAGGAAAATGGCCTTGGTGATTACAGCGTTGATGAGAAAAACCGTCAGATTTTGTTGACGGAAAGTGGGCATGAACATGCTGAAGAATTACTGAGTCAAGCAGGACTATTGCCCATTGGGGGCAGCTTGTATGACCCAGCTAACATCATGCTGATTCATCACCTGTATGCTGCGTTGCGTGCCCATGCGCTGTATCTTCGCGACCAGAATTATGTAGTGCAGGACGGGGAAGTGATTATTGTAGATGAATTCACTGGTCGTATGATGGCAGGAAGGCGTTGGTCCGAAGGCCTGCACCAAGCGGTAGAGGCCAAGGAAGGGGTGACTATCCAGAAGGAGAATCAAACGCTAGCCTCCATTACCTTCCAGAATTACTTCCGTCTATATGGCAAACTGGCTGGCATGACCGGTACGGCAGATACAGAAGCGTTTGAGTTTCAGCAAATTTACAGCTTGGAAACCGTTATTATTCCGCCCCATCTTCCCACTATCCGTAAGGATATGATGGACAAGGTTTATCTTACGACAAGTGAGAAATATCGAGCAGCAATTTTGGACATAAAGGATTGCTACCAGCGTAGCCAGCCAGTGCTGGTCGGTACTACCTCGATTGAAACTTCGGAATTATTGTCACAATTACTGGACAAAGAAAAGTTACCGCACCAAGTTTTAAATGCCAAGCAACACGCGCGCGAAGCTGAGATCATAGCGCAAGCGGGCAGCCCAAAGATGATTACGATTGCCACTAACATGGCCGGGCGCGGTACTGACATTGTGTTGGGCGGCAACGTGGAAAAGCCAATCGAGCTCTTACGTATGGACGAGAGCTTGGACGATGTCACACGTACTCAGCGTATCGCCCAGTTGCGAGCTGAATGGCAGCCGATACATGACCAAGTTGTGAAGAGCGGCGGTTTGCATATCATTGGTACTGAACGCCACGAATCGCGTCGTGTAGATAACCAGTTGCGCGGACGTGCGGGACGTCAGGGCGATCCCGGCTCCAGCCGTTTTTATTTGTCGCTGGAAGACCCTCTGTTGCGAATTTTTGCCTCCGACCGTGTGGCAGCCATCATGAACCGTTTCAAGCTGCCTGAAGGTGAGGCGATTGAGCATTCCTGGGTCACCCGCGCCATTGAGAACGCACAACGCAAGGTCGAAGCGCGAAATTTTGACATGCGCAAGCAGATCCTTGAATACGATGATGTAGCTAATGAACAGCGTAAGGTCATCTACCAGCAGCGCAATGAATTGCTGGAGAGCGTGGATATTTCTGAAACGATTAATGCAATGCGCGAAGGAGTAATGCATAGCGTTATTAGCGAATATATCGTGCCGCAGAGTATGGAAGAGCAGTGGGATGTCCCGGGGCTGGAGAAGGCATTAGCTGCCGAATTTCAATTGACTCTACCGCTTACGCAATGGCTGGAACAAAATAAGCAGCTTGATGAAACGGGCTTGAGTGATAGTGTGGTGCAGGCTGCACAGGAGCAGTATCAGGCCAAGGTGGAGCAAGTTGAGGCGGATATGATGCATGGATATGAACGCATCCTTATGCTTCAAAGCGTGGATATGCACTGGCGTGAGCACTTGGCCGCGCTGGACCATCTGCGTCAGGGCATACACCTGCGTGGTTATGCGCAGAAGAATCCCAAGCAAGAATATAAGCGTGAGGCATTTGAGTTGTTTTCCAGCATGCTTGAATCTATTAAGCGTGATGTCACACAAACACTGATGAACGTACGTATCCGCAACGAACAGGATATTGAAGCGGTAGAAGCGCCACACGCTCCAGAAAATGTGCAGTATCATCACGCTGATTACGATGATGCTTTGGCTAAGGAGGAAGGTGATACAGAGCAAAAACCCTTTGTACGCATTGACAAAAAAGCCGGACGCAATGATCCATGCCCGTGTGGTTCCGGAAAAAAATACAAGCAGTGCCACGGCAAGTTAAATTGATGTAGCTATTATTGGTGGAAGATCGCGATGACGACGGATGACCTGATTTTACAGACCCTGCGTAACTCCACGCTGACTGAGGAGTTGCGAGATGCCGAGATTGAAGAACTGGCAAATATTATTACGGTGCATGAGTACAAGGCGGGTGAATATCTTCTTCAGCCTGGTAATAGCAAGCTCAGAAATACACTGATGATCCTTGCTACAGGCGAGGTTGAAGCGACTGCTACACTTGGCGGAGAAAAGGCGACCTTGCATTTGCTTCAACCCGGTGATTTGGCTGGCATCATTACATTTGTTGGTGGAAGCGCTGCGCAGATCAGTGCTACTGTGGTAGCAAAGACAAACAGCAAAATGCTATTATTAGATCGTTCCCGTCTAGAATCTTTTCTCAGCACAAATCCCGCCATAGTTTATTATGTAATGCGCGGTATCGTGCGTCATGTGCACGGCATTGTGAGACGCATGAATATGCAATCCGTAGAGATGAGCAACTACATCTATCAACAAGGTGGCCGCTATTAGTGACTGATTGGGACTAATTTGAATGCTTTAGTTGTAAGCGCCTCCTCACTGTTCTCTGTTTTTTAAAAGCAAAATGTTGTTCAGCAGCTCATTTATTTCCAAGCCGGTCCTCAATATTTTTTGCGTGGTAAACAATGCCATGCGCTCATCGTTTGAACTTATAAAGCATATGGGTTAGAAGCATGCCAGTTAATCTGAAACCACCTGTCTCAACTGCCCTGCTACCAGTTAAAGGCGTACTGCTGGGCACGGCGGAAGCGAGCATCAAGAAGCCTGGGCGCAAGGATTTGCTGCTCATGCACTTGAACGCGCAAGCTACGGTGGCTGGAGTATTTACGCAAAATCGTTTCTGCGCCGCGCCGGTTATCGTGGCACGAGAACACCTGGTGACAAACAAAAGCGTGCGTGCACTGGTGATTAATACAGGTAATGCTAATGCGGGTACTGGCGAGCAGGGGTTGGCTGCGGCTCGTGCCACATGTGCTGAAGTAGCTAATCTGCTGGACTGCGAGGCAGAGCAGGTGCTGCCGTTTTCCACCGGAGTTATCATGGAAGCGTTGCCCCTGAAGCAGTTGGTCTCAGGACTGCCAGCGTGTGTAGCCGAACTATGTGAGGATAATTGGCTTAATGCCGCGCAGGCCATTATGACCACTGACATCGTTGCTAAAGCGGTGTCCAAGCAAATCACGCTCGATGGTATACCGATCAATATTACCGGTATTGCTAAAGGTTCCGGCATGATCCATCCAAACATGGCTACCATGCTTGGCTATATTGCCACCGATGCGGCGGTGGCGCAGCCTCTGTTGCAACAGTTGGTTGCTCACGCCAGTGATGCTTCGTTCAACTGCATCACAGTGGATGGTGATACATCTACGAATGACGCACTGATGGTTATCGCCACCGGCATGAGCGGTGCGCACGCTATTATTGACGTAAAAAGCACGGCGTTCATGCAGTTGCAGGCGGCAGTCACGGAAGTTGCCATATTCTTGGCGCAGGCCATCGTGCGTGATGGTGAGGGTGCGACCAAATTTATCACTGTCCAAGTTGAAGGGGGCAAGAGCGTGGCGGAGTGCAAGAAAATTGCCTATGCTGTGGCACGTTCCCCCTTGGTCAAGACGGCGTTTTTCGCTTCTGATCCCAATCTTGGGCGCATCCTTGCTGCTATCGGCTATGCCGATGTGCAGGATCTCGATGTGCATCGTCTCAAGCTATATCTTGATGATGTGCTAGTAGCTGAACATGGTGGGCGCGCTGCCAGCTATATCGAGGAAGATGGTCAGCGCATCATGCAACAAAGTGATATCACCATTAAGGTCATACTAGATCGCGGCACGGCAGTTGCCACAGTATGGACCTGCGATTTCTCTTATGACTATGTCAAGATCAATGCCAGTTATCGTAGCTAGAGCGATATAACTTCAGATATAGTCGTAGCGATCAATATAACATCTGATGCAGTCCAATCGCAGTAACCGCTTTTACATGGCGGATACTGCTGAAGGAATAACTATCTCCCATCTTAATTACTTGTCGCTTGTAATTACTTCACTCTCATTAGCCATGGCAATTTCAGCTGGAGTCGGAAATAAATTACGATAGATAGCGTACATTGAGCTAATCACCACTGGCAGTAAAATGAGCCAGCCTAACATCATTGGCATGGAGGCGATCATCATGAAAAGTAGCATCATCGCGCCATAAAGTGAGAGCGGGAGAATGTTGCGCAGACAGGCTAGCAGGCTGGCTTTCAGCGCCTCAATGGGCGACATTTTGTCAAATATTATCAGCATCGGAGCAAACTGCATCGCCATCAGTAACATGCTGAATAATGCCATGCCCAACATCAGTGCAATGCCCGCGCCCGCAACGGCTTGAGCTAATATTTCCGGGTTGTCCACCGGCTTGCCGCTCATCATGATACTTACCAGAGAGTCGCCGCCAGTGATCATCATCACGCCTAAGATCAGCATTTGGCTAATCAAGCTGATACCGCCTAATGTGATCAGTTGGGAAGTATTGTTATGAAACCCAGCGAGTAAATGCGATAGCTCCAGTTCTTCGTCATGCTCCAGTGCATGGCAGCCAACCATATACCCAGCAAGCAGCATCGGGAATAGCAGTGTGGCTAATGGGTCGCCGATCACCGGGATGGTAGAAATGCCGATAAGCCCGATTACGCCAATTACTGCTAGAATTACCCACAATACCGGGCTTTTTTTGAACAACCAGTACCCTTGCTTTATCCATAGCCAGCTATTGGCAATATTTACTTTTCGCGCCTCCATTTTTACCTCGCTATAACCAAATGACATTACTGTTCGCGGTGATGTGCCGTTTCAGAATGGATTTGAATTGATCAGGGTTGTGCGCGTGTATAAGTTCATTATCACGTGGCAAGTGCATATCGAACAGTCTCGACAGCCAGAAACGCAGTGCTGACGCACGTAAAGCAATTGGCCACGCAATTTGTTCTTCCTTTTGCATTGGCCGCACCTTGTGGTAGGCCTGCAATAGCGCTCGAGTGCGCGCTTCGTCAAGAATACTGTCTACGCCCATACACCAGTCATTCACGGTGATGGCCACGTCGTACAAAAGGCTGTCGTTGCAGGCGAAATAGAAATCGATCAGGCCGCCGATACGCGCGCCATCAAACAATACGTTGTCGCGGAATAGGTCAGCGTGAATGATGCCTTGCGGCAGGGTGACAAGCGTGTGTTTATCGAGGAATGCAACTTCACTTTCCAGTAGAGCTTTGTCCTGCGGCGATAGAAACGGAGTTACCTGCTGCGTGGCCCGCGCACGCCAAATTGCATCATGTGTGTTGGGCATGGTTTCCGCAAAACTTCGTGCTGCAATGTGTAATTGCCCCAGCATTCCTCCAATCGTGGCGCAGTGGGATACTTCAGGATGTATTAAAGACTTGCCTGGCAGGCGACTAACAATGCACGCAGGTTTGCCATTCAGTTCGCTCAAGAATCGGCTATGTCGATTGGCCACTGGACTGGGACAAGGGATGCCGTGGCGTGCCAAATGAGACTTCAAATTGAGGTAAAACGGCAATTCGCTGGCCGTTAACTTTTCGAACAACGTCAGCACGAAGCGTCCATTGCTGGTAGTGACAAAGTAATTGGTGTTCTCGATACCCGAGGCAACTTCTTGCAATCCCAGCAATTCGCCTAACGAATAATTCTCCAGCCAAGTGCTAAGTTCTGATTCAGTGACGCGGGTAAAAACTGCCATATTTCGAAACTCGTTTCAGAATCGGTGGATAATCCAGCGTGGTGGACGAAAGCCCGGATCCAGATTTTGATAATGTGAAAACTTGCCATCGCCAAGATCATCCACCAAGTAGTAGGGAGGCCCAATCTTCGGTGTAATCTTGATCATATAAAGCTTCCCTCCAGCGCGAAATTCTTCCACGGTTTGTTCAGCCGACTTGATGATGGTAACTTCTTGTCCCAAGGCAGTGCCCTGCTCGCGGCCATCAACGGGTATTTTGGACGACTGTAGTGGCAATGGTATCGAATCGGCATCTTGGGCGTTGGCATCAAACGGTGGCGGTGGCGGCAACGGTTGCAGGCCGGGCAACTGCCGCGGTGCGGCCGCGGCTGTGCTGATCAGGCCGCTCAGGAATAGGGTGATAATCAGGCGCATTATATTCATTCGGAGATTTTCCATGGCCGCATTCTAGCCGATAAGCTAGGAAAAGACTTCTTAAAACGTCCCATTCTTTTTGCTAAATCCTTAGTCCTTGCACTCATCAAAGGTTTAACTGCATTTCACGTTCAGCCTCGGAAAGCTCAAAGCCACGGGTCTCATAATGATTGAAAATGGCATTTACCACTTCTTCAGAATTATCAATCAATTGAATCAGCTCCATGTCCTGCGGGTTAATCATGCCTTCGGCAAGCAGAGCTTGTTGGAACCAGTCCAGCATGCCGCGCCAAAATTCACTGCCCACCAGAATGATGGGTATGCGTCGTGTTTTTCCAGTTTGCACCAGAGTGAGTGCTTCCATCAGTTCATCCAGTGTACCGAAGCCGCCAGGCATGACCACATAAGCGCTGGCAAATTTAACGAACATGACCTTGCGCACAAAAAAGTGCTGGAAAGTCTGACTGATATTTTGATAGGCATTGTTGTGTTGTTCATGCGGTAATTGGATGTTCAGTCCTACACTGGGCGACTTGCCGTAGAATGCGCCCTTGTTGGCCGCTTCCATAACCCCGGGTCCCCCGCCCGAAATTACGGAAAAACCCGCATCGGATAGCAGCCGCGCAATTTCTTCGG
>JBDSEJ010000248.1:0-2819 GCA_039920105.1 Candidatus Nitrotoga sp.
GCAAACATTATATTTCTGCCACCCGCTTAGATTGCGCTGTGAATACGGGCAATGTCAACCCGATCACCCACCGCCCGTGACAGCAGTGGCAAACAAATTACGACCCACCATAGCAATTTTTTCATGGCACCCTCGTAAATAGCGACTCGATGAGAAAAGCATCGTCAAGGAGTCTGCAAAATCCTCGCCGATTGCGGCGATGAGAAACTCGGCCTGCATGCTTTGCGAAATATGGCGGGTGAAAAAAATTAAAACTGCCAGCGAAACCAACACCAAAAGCACGCCGATATTCACCGATAAATAGGGCACAAAGCTCGATTCTTAAACCGAGCGCACGGTACGCAAAACCAGCAGGCAATAGACGAACATTGAAATGAAAGTGTCGAACGTGAATTGCACCTTGCGGTCGGAAGTGAATTGCGGAGTACTCGCGACCCAAAGTGCGACGAAGTTTGTGCCAGCGCACTTATGGCGAGAAGACAATCGAAACCACGGTCATAGCCGGCTCGGTGATGATCGAGAGTTCGCCGCGCGCTCCGTCAGCACCGCCCGACCAGACCCAGCCGATGCTATACAACCAGTCGCCGCCGATTTGGTGGTCGAGCGCCCTATGCCGCACCAGGTTGATCCAACAAATTCGTTTACCTGACCCACTCTAAAGTGTGGATCACCTTCTCCAGCTTCGGTGTTATGGCACCTACTTCGTTTCTCAACTCCGACAGTAGTTCATGTTGAATCACAAGCCAGCGTTGCATTATTCCAGTACGTTGCGTAGTACTCATATCGGGGCGTTGATGAAGTCTTTAGAACCTCCATCTTGCCAGTAATGGCCGCCCTTTTCTACCGCATTTCAACAGTACATTCCGCTCGCTTCGTTAGTTCTGCAAGATGCTTTGTTGTAAGGAATAGTCAACCACACCGACTATCACGTATATGGACACAAATTGTGTGTACTATATTTTCGACAAACTTAACCTAATCAGGAAAAACATATGAAACACTCGGCCATTACATTATCACTCCTGTTTCTTGCCACAATGGGTTTGACTGGTGCAGCTCTAGCTGCCGAAGAAAAACCCTTTGCAACTAACGTCGATATGAATACGGGTGTCATCAGTGTCCCTAAGGATTATTACCTGTGGCCCACATTGGGTACGTGGAGCCATACCAAAGCTGAAGGTGGAGTAGCCATTATTCACGAATATCATGCGGTCTACACTCAACCAGAAACCATAGAGTATTACAAAAAAAATAGGCAATTCCCGGATGGAGCGGTGCTCGTCAAAGAGCTTCTTCATGCCGATACCATGTCTATGACAACTGGGCCGGCGGTGGGACATGGCACAACGCTCAAAGGCTTCTTTGTCCTTGTGCGCGATACCCAAGGCCGATTCAAAAGCTCACCGTTGTGGGGCGACGGCTGGGGATGGTCTTTTTTTAATCCCGATAATCTCGTCAAAACCGTATCTAAGGATTACAAAATTGATTGTGTTCCGTGTCATACGCCAGCTTTAGACCTTGCGCCGAAGAACGCCAAAAAAGATGACAAATGGATTTATACCCTTGGGTATCCGGTGTTTCAAAAGAAATAACCTGAATTTTCAAGTTATCAACCAACGGTAGTTAGGGAAAGGGCATCATAATGTCAAAAAGCTTAGCGGACTTGCACTTGCCAGTAATGGCCGCCCTTTTCTACCGCATTTCAACAGTAAATTCCGCTCGCTTCGTTAGTTCTGCAAGAGGCTCTGTTGAGAAATTAAATCATCAGCCTCGAAAGTTTTTAAATTTCAGAACATCTAACGAGGTCCTTTTAAAACAAAAAATTGTTGTACTTAGAATTTTAATTCACCTGGGACTGATTGATGCTTATTTAATGTCGCGGCTTGATCGCTATATTGGCTATTACGAATCGTACGCAGAAAGTAACGAAACACTCGACCACGACCAAGCGATGCAAAAGTAAATTCGCAACGTCGCTCGAGCTGTTGGCGTCGCAGTAGGAGAATTACGAAAAGGCGCCTTGATTCGCCCAGATGTATTCCTGCTGAAGCCCCGGCAAAAGTGAATAGCTCTATTGGTCATTTTAACAAAAAAACTAACGCACCAAGTTTTCAATACGATGAAACGAGGTAAATGAAATGCGAAAATTCAGTAAGAACCCCGAAGCAATCTCGAAGCTCTCCCGAGAACAGTATCGTGTCACACAGCAAAGCGGCACCGAAGCCCCTGGAAGCGGAGAGTATCTGGACAATAAGGAACCGGGCATCTACGTCGATATCGTCTCGGACGAACCGCTATTCGCCTCGTCCGATAAATTCGAATCGGGATGCGGCTGGCCCAGCTTTACCAAGCCCATCGAGCCTGCACATGTGAACGAGCTGCGAGACAGCGCGCACGGCATGATCCGCACCGAGGTACGATCGTCGCACGGCGACAGCCATCTCGGACATGTATTTCCGGATGGTCCAAAGGACCGCGGGGGATTACGCTATTGCATTAACTCTGCCTCGCTGCGCTTTATTCATCGGGAAGATATGGAAGCCGAAGGTTATGGCGCTTACCTTAACCAAGTGGAGGATGTGCAATGACTACCGAACGCGCCGTGCTTGCGGGGGGGTGTTTCTGGGGCGTGCAGGACCTTATTCGTAAAAAGGACGGCGTTCTGTCGACGCGGGCCGGCTACACGGGTGGGAGCACGCCCAACGCTACGTACCCAAATCATGGCAGCCATGCCGAAGCAGTCGAGATAATTTTCGATCCAGCGCGTATCAGCTATCGCACGATCCTCGAATTCTTCTTTCAGATTCACGACCCCACCA
>JBDSEJ010000249.1:0-5823 GCA_039920105.1 Candidatus Nitrotoga sp.
TTCGCTTCCCAGAGGCGAATGTCGACAACGCTCTCAAAATACCTCAACGTGCACTGCTAGCGGATGCACAGGGACAATTTGTGATGATTGTAGATCCCCAGAGTAAGGTGGCAATTCAGCGGGTTAAAACTGGCAGTATGTCGGGTGGGGATTTCATCATCATCGAAGGGTTAAAAGGTGGGGAACAGGTAATTGTCAACGGTTTGCAAAAAGTGCGGCCGGGCAGTGTTGTGAAGCCCGTACCTTTAAATCAAGCTGCAAATGCAAGTACCCCAGTGGCAATAGCCCCAGCGAAAAAATAGAGGGCTGACGTGTTAGCTAATTTCTTTATAGACCGCCCCATTTTTGCCTGGGTCATCGCCTTGGTAATCCTGCTTGGCGGGGGCCTTGCGCTACGTAGCTTGCCCGTCACCTCCTATCCGGCTGTTGCTCCTCCCGCTCTGGCTATTACTCTCAGCTACCCTGGTGCCTCCGCCCAAGTAGTTGAGGAAACCGCCGTTGCCTTGATTGAGCAAGAATTAAACGGCATCGAACACTTGCTGTACATGGATTCGTCCTCCGAACTTAGCCGCGGTACCATCACATTAACCTTTGAAGCGGGCTCTGATCTGGACATTGCTTCGGTCGAAACCCAAAACCGCATCAAGCGTGCCGAAGCCCGTTTGCCAGAGGATGTGCGCCGCCTGGGGGTAACTGTGGCGAAATCAGCACGAAACTACTTGATGTTCGTTTCACTGATTTCGCCAGACAAAAGCCGCGATAACGTTGCGCTCGGCAGTTATGCAGCGGCTAACCTGCTGGAGAGCATCCGACGTGTGCCAGGGGTAGGTGAAGGAATACTTTTTGGCACCGAATATTCAATGCGAATATGGCTCCAGCCAGAACGGCTTCATGCATTCAGCTTGACCCCAGGCGATGTTTCACGCGCTGTACGGGCGCAGAACATACAGCTTGCCATGGGCGAGCTTGGACAACTACCAGCAATGGCTGGTCAGCAATTGAACGCGGTCATCGTTACCCAAGGCAGACTGTCATCCCCTGAGGAGTTCGGCAACATCATTGTGCGCGCCAACCCGGATGGCTCCACAGTTCGCATCAAAGACATAGCGTCGGTGGAATTAGGGGCACAAGATTATTCCGTTTCCGCTCGTCTTGATGGTCAACCTTCTTCAGCCATAGCCATACGCTTATCACCAGGTGCCAATGCTCTGGATACAGCTAAAGCTGTTAAAGCCAAGATGACTGAATTAGCTAAATTTTTTCCAAAAGGAATCGATTGGGTTGTGCCTTATGACACCTCTCAATTTGTTGAAATATCCATCCGGGAAGTTTTAAAGACTTTGGCAGAAGCGATGGTCCTTGTTTTTTTGGTTATGTACCTGTTCCTGGGAAATTTTCGTGCCACGATCATTCCCACTATAGTTGTACCGATTGCTCTCATCGGGGGCGCTGTTGGTCTGTATGTATTAGGCTACTCCATCAACACTTTGACATTATTTGCCATGGTGTTAGCTATCGGTATGGTGGTGGATGACGCCATTGTGGTCGTGGAAAATGTCGAACGTATCATGACAGAAGAAGGCTTACCGCCACGCGAAGCCACTCGCAAGGCGATGGGGCAAATTATAAATGCCATTATCGCCATCACTTTAGTGCTAATTGCAGTGTTTATTCCGATGGCTTTCTTTAGTGGTTCTGTAGGAGCCATCTATCGCCAATTCTCGGTAACGCTGATACTGACTATAGCCTTTTCAATGCTGATGGCGTTAACGTTAACACCAGCACTGTGTGCCACATTGCTGAAACACACACCGGAGCATGCGAAAAAACCTGGCAAGGGTTTCTTTGGCTGGTTTAATCGTTTTTTCAACAGAACGACCCAAAGTTACAAATCTGGCGTAGGGCACGTTTTAAAAAAGATCGGGCTCTATCTTATTATCTACGCTGTCATTCTGGTTGCGGTGGGGGGACTGTTTTCACGTTTGCCAACAAGCTTCCTGCCCGAGGAAGACCAAGGTTATTTTATTAGCGTGATCCAGCTGCCCCCGGGTTCTACTAGAGAACGTACGCTCGAAGTTCTTACTCAAGTAGAGCAGTTTTATCTTAAACAGCCCGAAATTGAGCACGTTATCGGAGTGGCTGGCTTTTCATTTTTTGGCCGTGGCCAAAATGCAGCTATTGCTTTCGTTCGACTTAAGAGCTGGGATGCACGCCCAACAAAAGACAACTCTGCTTCTTCTATAGTCAAACGTGCCAACATGACATTGTCTCGCATCAAACAAGCCATGATTTTTTCCATTAATGTTCCACCCATTCCAGAGTTAGCCGCTGTGGGCGGATTTGATTTTCGCTTGCAGGATCGCTCAGGTCAGGGACGTGAAAAACTACTTGAAGCGCGAAATATGGCATTGGGCATAGCCAGTCAAGATTCAGCATTAGCTGGCGTACGACCAGAGGGACAAGAAGCGGGACCACAATTGCGGCTGGATATTGACCGACTCAAAGCACGTGCATTAGGCATCGATTTGGCTGATTTGAATGAAACCCTGCAATCAGCACTGGGCGTTGCCTATATCAACGACTTCGTACGTGCAGGACGCATCCTGCGGGTTCAGATGCAAGCAGAGGCAAGCGTAGGGACGACACCGGAGGAAATATTGCGCTTGCCCGTAAGAAATGCTCAGGGCGCAATGGTGCCCTTGTCCGAATTTACTTCGCCACGCTGGGATGTCGGATCACCAAAGCTGGATCGTTATAACGGCCTGCCCTCAATGAAAATTTCTGGTGGCCCCGCTCCTGGTCGGAGTAGCGGCGATGCAATAGCTGCGATGGAGAAAATGGCTACCCAATTACCATCCGGATTTGGTTTTCAATGGTCTGGAACTTCTTATGAGGAACGACTGTCTGGTAGCCAAGCCATATTACTGTTTGGCCTTTCTTTAGTTGCCGTATTCCTGTGCCTGGCAGCGCTTTATGAGAGT
This sequence comes from Candidatus Nitrotoga sp., assembly GCA_039920105.1. Taxonomy (GTDB): domain Bacteria; phylum Pseudomonadota; class Gammaproteobacteria; order Burkholderiales; family Gallionellaceae; genus Nitrotoga. Next base: position 2,982 of record JBDSEJ010000249.1, read on the forward strand.
TGGTCAATTCCAGTAGCGGTTCTACTTGTAGTGCCCATCGGTATCCTTGGCGCACTGCTAGCCATGACGCTGCGAGGCATGCCAAACGATGTTTATTTCAAGGTGGGACTGATAGTAATCATCGGTCTTTCGGCCAAAAATGCGATCTTGATTATTGAGTTTGCGCGTGACCTGCAGGAGCGCGGCTTCAGTCTGCTTGATGCTACGCTGGAAGCTTGCCGGTTAAGATTCCGTCCCATCTTAATGACATCAATCGCATTTATTTTAGGCGTACTGCCGTTGGCCATTTCTTCAGGTGCAGGGGCAAATGGTCGCCAAGCCATTGGCACTAGTGTCATGGGAGGCATGATAGCGGCAACGGTTCTGGCGGTATTTTTGGTACCGGTATTTTTTGTTGTCATTCGTCGCATCTTTCCCGGTCATCCACGCCGGCATCAGGAAGACGATCATGCGTCAACCAAAAATTAGCGCAATATTTATTGATATGAAACTTTGCATAAATAACTATTTTTTGAAAGCCAGAACATCTCTTGTGCTTTTGCTAAGTAGTTCGTTACTAGTGGCATGCACCACTGGACCAAACTACCAGCGTCCAGAAATGGACTTGCCAAATCATTGGGAAACCAACAAGCCAAGCGCAATTAGTCCCGCTACAGAAAAACCTGTCAATGCTGCTGGGGAACGCTGGTGGAGCCTATATGCCGATCCAATTCTCGATAAAATCGAAGACGAGGCACTTGCTCATAATGTGGATGCCCAAGTTGCCACTGCACGCATATTAGAAGCGCGTGCCCAACTTGGTATAGCCGAATCAGATCAGTACCCGAAACTCAACTTCAATGGAGCTCAATCTCGCACCAAAAGAAGTATAAACCCCGGGTTTTTTATTCCTCCAGTACGTATTCAGAACCTCACGCGCCTTACTCTGGATGCCAGCTACGAGCTCGACCTTTGGGGCAAATATCGCCGCGTCAGCGAGGCGTCACGCGCGGATCTGTTTGCGACACAATCTAACAGAGACACGGTACGCTTATCGCTAACTGCACAAGTGGCGCAACAATATTTTGCTTTGTTATCAACTGACGCCCAAATACTAGCTATACGCCAGGTGCTAGCCGGACGTCAAGAAAGGTTAGCATTAGATAAAAAACGGTTCGAGGTCGGGGTCATATCTGAATATGAGCTACACCAATCTGTGGCTGATGCTGACACTGCTCAATCGCAACTCATTTCCGTTACTCAAGCTCTGGACCAGCAAGAAACAAGCCTTGCACTGTTGCTAGGCCGCTCACCGCGCGACGTGATGAATGGCAAACTGGAGCGTGGCAATCCCACTCTTACTAAAATTTGGGTGCCCGATGGTTTACCAGCTGAATTGCTGCTGCGCAGACCAGACATACAAGAAGCAGAACAAAAGTTGATAGCAATGAATGCGCGTATCGGAGCAGCCCGCGCACAATTTTTCCCGTCGATTAGCTTGACCTCCTATCTCGGCAGTGAAAGTATCTCACTCTCTAGCCTATTTACCGGACCGGCTGGTATTTTCCAGTTTGCCGCGGGTCTTGGGCAGCCCATTTTTAATGCTGGCCGTATTAAATTTGGCATAAAAGTAGCCGAATCTCGCCGTGATCAGGCGTTAGCTCAATATAAGCAGGCAGTCGCCAGCGCTTTCGCCGATGTGCGCAACGCTTTGTTCGCACAACAATCCGCACGCCAGACACTAACCGCCGAAAGCTCCCGTAGCAGAGCACTTTCGAAAGCTTATAAACAAGCGGAATTGCGATATAGAGTAGGAATTTCCAGCCGTCTGGAATTTTTGGATGTGGAACGAAATTATCTGCAAGCAGAATTGAACCGTATCGATGCAGAGCGCGCCCAACGCATGGCTGTTGCTGACCTGTTTAAGGCGTTGGCTGGAGGTTGGCAGCAACCCACCGTTATGCAAACACATCGAGCAGTACCGTCCTGAAGTATAGTAACTTATGGATGCATCTTGAAATTAGTGAACCTTACCCAATCTTGAACCAAGTCTTACACTATCCTTTACACTGAAATGGAAAAAGTTGCGATTTTTTTTCATTAAGATGATAATAAGCACGAATTATTCGTATTTACATTTCATTGATTTTGCTAGTATTTCCAACCAAAAATATTCAAATTGAAATTAAGTTATTTGTATCTAAAATCAGGGTTTATTTCATCAAAAGCACAAGTCAATTGCTCTCGTAATGCATTGGCATTTTACCGTTAGATTGGTTACTCTATGCATTTCTCGGATTGAAAAAGCAAAACCGCTGAATCACCACCTTGGCTTGCATAGCTCTCTCATTCAACATGCCTTAATTCAATGTCGGCAATAGCTTTTCAATCCCGCGCAATGGCAATTGCAGTATAAAAACGGCACATGAGCGCAATATCACTTTTTTCTGCACCCCACCTTCCTATGATGACTTGGCCACAGGTCAAGCGCCTAGTACCGTTGATTTTGATCATCCTGCTCCACATCGGTTTCATCTATGCATTACTAAACGGCTTGTTTAACCAAACCCAACAACCGTTACTAAAAGCCGAGCAAGGATTACCAAAAGAAATATTCGTCAGCTTAATTACAGTCGACAATACACCCGAACCGATGCCGCCTGAACCTCAACCAACACCACCGAAACCCCAACCAGCTCCACCGAAACCAGTACCTGTCGTAAAAAAAACCGTCACCCCACCACCGGTAATTCCGGTTATTAACAAAGCACCGTCAGAACAAGCTATCTCAACCCCACCCGTTCCCCCGCAACCGCCTGTTCCACCTAAACCGGCTGAAGTGGCTCCGCCGTCTGAACCGGCG
>JBDSEJ010000250.1:0-2152 GCA_039920105.1 Candidatus Nitrotoga sp.
GTCTGCACGTAATTCTTTTTTCCTACATTCCAATCACGTTCCAGCACCAAGCCACTGTCCAAACTGGCAATCGGTAAGGTACGGTTTGTATCGGGCAGCGCTCCGGAATTGTTTTCGCCAAGTGAATAATGCGTATGGTGCACGCCAAATTTTGGAGTTACATAAAATGAGGGAGTGGCAACCAGCGGGTAGCTCATGCTGGGGTACATTACCAGCCGCTGCCCACTAACGGCAGTGGGATGGCTGAAGTTTACAAACTCTCCGGTAAACGCCATATTTGCCCCGGCCACCGGACGAAGCGCGCCCAAGGTTATTTGCGGCAAGCGGCGATATGGCTCTGCCACTGGCACGGCCGGATCTTGCAAGGTTTGATAACTCTGCATCCGTGCTGCGGCATTCCACCAGCCACCGCCATAGGACACGACGCCTTCGCGCACCAGATTGGTCAGTGACGTACTGCTCAACGAGTTCGATAGGTCTCGGAAATAAGCATCGTCTGATACGTAGTTGAGGTTTGTTGATGCGAGCAACCCAGAACCAAAGTTATGTGAATGTTTGAGCGATGACCGCACACGGGTGCTTTTAGTAAGTGCATCATTGGGCAGAATGTCCAAATGAGCCTCACCGGCATAATTTGTGTCCAGGTAGCGAAATTCATTGTTAAGCATCAATCCCCGCTTGGCCATGACGCGGGGTGCAATAGTTGCATCACGGTTGGGAGCAATGTTCCAGTAATAGGGCAGCGTCACTTCGGTACCGCTTTTTGCCGTGCTACCGAACACCGGACCGAGAAAACCTGATTCACGCTTGTCACTGAGCGAAAAACTCATCCAAGGCATATACAAAATAGGCACACCCAGAAACTCTACGCGCGCGTTGCGTGCCACCCCCACTTCACGGCCGCTGTCAATCTCCAGTTCACTCGCCTTTAGCATCCAGTCGTCGTTGCCTATGGGGCAGATGGTATACGCCACATTCTGTACGGTGTATTTCTGTTCGCCGGCTATATTCAGGACGTCAGCGCTCCCGCGCGAATTATTGGCGGCTAGCTGAAACACCGGCTTTTTCATCTCGCCGATGTTTGTATCCAAATTAAGCTTCACATGTGGGCCCTGCATTTTGATACCGTTCTGCTCTATGCGTACCGAGCCATCGGCAATCAACTCTTCGCTGGTTTGCCGGTATACCACGCGATCGGCGAATATAGCCTGTCCGCGCTTGCGCAACTCGACCTCGCCGCTCGCAACGATCTGGTCTGAAGTCTGACCTTCTATGCGCTTTGCCGAAATGAAAGCTGGAGTCTCTTCGTCATTCTTTGGCAAATTCATGAAGGTACTATCCAGTTTCAGGCGCAAAACTCCGCCCTCGGCAAATACCATAGGCGTAAAAGCACAGAGCAGGGAAAGCGCAACGAGGTTAAAACGAAAATGCATGGAACAGGGTCGACAAATTAAGGTGCTAAAATCGCATAAATCCACGATCTAGACAATCCAGAACCTATAATGAAACGTCAACAACAGATTAAAGAATGGCTATATAGCATATTTCCCGACAATTTATTCAATATTTCGCCGGCATCTGCGGATGCAAGCTTCCGTCGCTACTTTCGCGCTACGTTTACCGACCGTACATTGATAGTGATGGACGCGCCGCCTCAAAATGAGGACTGTCGACCGTTCATTCAAATCGCCCAACTGTTTGGTGCGGCAGGAGTACATGTGCCGCAGGTGCTGGCACAGGATCTGGAGCAAGGTTTTCTGTTGTTGACTGATTTGGGCGATACCACTTACCTGCAAGCACTTAATGCCAGCAATGCACACGAACTTTACGGCGCTGCAACCGATGCGTTGATCACTATTCAGCTGGCGAGCCGCGACCTTGAACTGCCACTGTACGATAAGACATTGCTTATGCGAGAAATGTACCTGTTTCCAGAATGGTACGTCGCCAAACATTTGCAGGTCATACTGGATGAGAAGCAAAACACAGCATTAGAAACCGTGTTTCAGCGCATTCTACAAAACAACTTGGCGCAGCCGCGAGTGTTTGTACATCGTGACTACCACTCACGTAACCTGATGGTCAGCGAGCCTAACCCGGGCATTCTGGATTTTCAGGATGCGGTTTATGGGCCAATCACTTATGACCTTGC
>JBDSEJ010000251.1:0-8961 GCA_039920105.1 Candidatus Nitrotoga sp.
TAGTTTGTGGTGCGGGTAATAGGTTGGAAATGACTCATGTTATTTTATGTAACTGTATGAATAACAGCATAATTATAGTACGTTTATGTGTGTGGTGCATGAATTTTAAACCCGACAGGCTGCTAGACTAATTATCTTAGGGCAGTAATATCTTTATGTCCCAGTGCCCAGATTCATCTCTTCGAGCGCACCATATGGACGTCTCCCTCTGGGACACATCGGCAGTTTACTTAATATCTGCAAAACAATCATTGAAAGTTATTCGGTACATTTACAGATTGAATGCAATGGGCACTTAAGGGCTACTGGCAAGTAATTTCTAAACCATATTATGCGCGCAGTGGTATTACTTCTGCCCCTGCCTCTATCTTGGCAAGATAATCCGCCCATTGCCGCATGATGCCGCGCCGCTCTCCGAAGTATAAGGTGAATCTGACATCAGCTTAAATTTCCTATATTCAGGAGTTTGCATACACCGTGAACGGTATGCATGTCAGCTTGCAAGTAATAAATAACTACATAAATATCTGTTCACAGTGAATAATTCTGTAGAAAGCATATGCGCAGGGGCAGAATAACCACGAGTGTGATACCTTACTTTTATGACTGCTCCTACCGCCCAACAAATTCTCCACGATGTTTTCGGCTATACGTCCTTTCGCGGTGAGCAGCAATCTATAGTTGAATATGTTGTTGCCGGGGGCGATGCGCTGGTATTAATGCCAACCGGTGGCGGTAAGTCGTTGTGCTACCAACTTCCGGCATTATTGCGGCGCGGAGTGGGCATAGTGGTGTCACCGTTGATTGCACTCATGCAGGATCAGGTAGACGCACTTAACCAGCTTGGTGTGCGCGCCGCTTTTCTTAACTCCAGCCTGGATGCGAACACGGCGCGTGCAGTGTCCAGCCGTTTGTTGCGGGGTGAGTTAGATCTTCTGTATGTAGCGCCGGAACGGTTGATGATGTCTGGATTCTTGTCCATGCTGGAACAGGTGCAAGCCGAGCATGGTATGGCACTGTTTGCCATTGACGAAGCGCATTGTGTATCGCAATGGGGCCATGATTTCCGTCCAGAGTATCGTGGCCTGACGGTATTGCATGAACGCTTTCCAGACGTGCCGCGCATCGCGCTGACGGCCACTGCGGATGCGCCAACGCGAGGCGAGATTGTCGAGCGGCTGGCGCTGGAACAGGCGCGCCAATTTATTTCCAGTTTCGACCGTCCCAACATCCGTTACCGGATAACGCTGAAAAAAAATGCCCGGCAGCAATTGCTGACCTTTCTGGAAACGGAGCATGCTAATGATTCGGGCATCGTATATTGCCTATCGCGCAAAAAAGTGGATGAAACTGCTAGTTGGCTGCAGGAGCGTGGCTGGAATGCATTGCCCTACCATGCCGGTCTTAATGCGGCCATACGGAGCGAGAATCAACGCTCTTTTCTGCTCAAGGAGGGCGTCATCATAGTCGCTACTGTCGCTTTTGGCATGGGCATCGATAAACCCAACGTACGCTTTGTTGCTCACCTTGATTTGCCCAAGAGTATGGAAGGCTATTATCAGGAAACGGGTCGTGCCGGACGCGATGGCTTGCCCGCAGATGCATGGATGACTTACGGTTTGGGCGATGTGGTTTCCATGCGCCAGATGTTGGCATCCGGCGATGCAACCGAGGAGCGCAAACGATTAGAGATTCATAAACTTGATGCGCTACTGGGGTTCTGCGAATCCACTGCATGCCGCCATCAAATTATATTGCGTTACTTTGGTGAGGGGCACCCGGGCAACTGTGCTCAGTGCGACAACTGCTTGGAGCCGATAGATATTTGGGACGCAACTCAAGCGGTACGTATGGCTTTGTCGTGTGTTTACCGTACTGGGCAGCGCTTTGGCGTTGGCTATTTGATCGACGTGTTACTGGGCAAGGCCACTGCACAGATCGAAAAATTTAGCCACCAACAATTGAGTACCTTTGGGATTGGCCTATCGCTTTCACAGACTCAATGGAGCAGTGTCTATCGCCAGTTGGTTGCGGCTGGCTTACTTACTGTGGACATGGAAGCTTACGGCGGATTGCGTCTGAACGAAGCAGCGCGCCCGGTGTTACGCGGTGAATCGGAAATGTGGCTGCGGCGCGATGCAGAACCGGCTAAAAACAAAATCAGCAAGATTGAGCGCGGCGCAAGAATGCGTGAAGCATTTGCCGGTGCAAATGAAGATCCCCTATGGCTGGCGCTTAAAGCCAAGCGCTTGGAGCTCGCCCGCGAACAAGGCGTACCGCCTTATGTAATTTTTCACGACAGTACTTTGCTGGAAATTCTCAAAGTTCGCCCTGGAAATCTCACCGATTTAGGAAAAATTAGCGGGGTAGGATTAGCCAAATTAGATCACTATGGAGATGATTTTTTGAAAGTAATTGAGGATGAGAAAAATAGCGTTAATTAAGCTAAAAAAAACCATCGGAAATATTTATGGAAATCGCGTAATTACTCCAGCAAGTCTCAAAATTTCGCCAGTCATTCAACCGATTTTTGGCACGGTTTCTCAAATCACAATCGGCATCAACTAAGAATTCTCATACGATTGACAGTTTTATAATTCAGCCTGATAATTAACCAATTAGTTAATTATCAGGCTGAATAGATAGATATGTCCACAAGTGCCACATCAGACCATCTCAGCGCGACCTTCTCCGCCTTGGCCGACCCAACGCGGCGGGCAATGTTGGCGCGTCTAGCCAAGGGTGAAGCATCGGTTAACGAACTTGCTGAGCCATTTGCGATGAGCTTGCCTGCCGTATCAAAGCACATCAAAGTTCTGGAAAAAGCTGGGCTTGTTACTAAAGGGCGGGACGCGCAGTGGCGCCCCTGCCGTCTTGACGTAGAACAGCTCAAAGTGGCGATGGACTGGATTGGTCAATACAAACAATTTTGGGAAGAGCGGCTGGATCGCCTGGATACTTATTTACTCACTCTGCAACAAAACCCTGACCCCGATATCAACCTCATCAAAGGAAAGATAAAGTGAAGACCAATGGAACCTATAGCCAATTCAACCCCCAACTTGACCTCACCTTTGAGCGTATTGTCGATGTCCCCAAAGAACATGTTTGGCGCGCATGGACGGAGCCCGCCCTGCTCAAACCATGGTTTTGCCCACTCCCCTGGAAAACGATAGATGCTGAGATTGATCTGCGCCCCGGCGGCATGTTCCGCACCACCATGCAGTCGCCAGAAGGTAAGGCATTCCCCAATATTGGCTGCTACCTGGAAGTCATCGCCAACGAAAAACTGGTCTGGACGAATGCCTTGTTACCAGGCTTTCGCCCCAGCACACCCAGCCCAACTTGCGGAGACGAACATGTAGATTTCAAGTTCACCGCCATAATTGAGCTTGCAGATCACGACGGCGGCACACGCTACACCGCCACGGTAATTCACTCGGATGAAATAGGTCGCAAGCACCACGCTACAATGGGCTTTGAAAGCGGCTGGGGTACAGCACTCGACCAACTGGTCGCGATGGTCAAGAAAGGCTTCTGACCATGTCTGCCTCCGAGAAATCCAACGAGATCGTAATCACCCGCACCGTAAACGCCCCCATCCAGCGCGTCTGGCAAATGTTCACCCTGCCCGAGCACATCCAACATTGGTGGGGGCCGAACGGTTTTACCAATACGATTTTTGAAATGGATGTGCGTGTGGGCGGACTGTGGCGCTACATTATGCATGCACCTGCCAATGCAGACGGTAGCCCAGGCACAAATTACAATAACTGGATTCGCTACACCACCATCACCGAGCCGACTTTCATGGCCTACGAGCACGGGGGCGACGATCCTGACCATGCCGAGTTCAACGCCACGATGACGCTGCAAAAGTTGGGTGATCATACCCAGGTCACACTGCGATTGATCTTAGAATCAGCAGCGCAACGCAAAGCTATGGCGGAATTTGGCGCGATTGAGGGAGGCGAACAAACACTGGCGCGGCTCGATGCTTATTTAACAACCACCGAAAAATCCAACGAACTCATCATCACTCGAACATTCGATGCGCCAAGAACGTTAGTGTGGAAGGCTTGGACCGATCCCAAGCACGCGTTAGATTGGTGGGGGCCAAGTCACCATCCCGCAGTCAATGTAATGTGGGATGCTCGGTCGGGCGCGCGCTGGCGCAATTGTTTGCGTTCTGTTGAAACTGGTGATTTGTTATGGCACGGCGGTGAATTTCGTGAGGTGGTAGAGCCTGAATTACTTGCATTTACATTTGCATGGGAAGAAACAGGCGAACGAGGCTTAGAAAATTTAATCACTATGACGCTTACCGAAAATCACGGAAAAACGACCATGTTGCTAAGGCAAACACCATTTCAGTCATCATTCGAGCAAGAGGGACATAACGAAGGCTGGAACAGCACGTTTGACCGTTTAGCGAGCTATTTGCCACAGGTTATTTAATCGTTTGCAACCCAAAAGGATAAAAACCATGCAAAAAATTACCACTTGTTTATTGTTCGACGGGCAAGCCGAGGAAGCGATGAACTATTACATCTCTATTTTTAAAAACTCAAAAATATTGAGTGTGACTCACTACGGCAAAGGCGCGCCCATGCCAGAAGGCACAGTGATGACCGCAAATTTTGAGCTGGAAGAACGCCAATTTATGGCGCTCAACGGGCCGATGTACAAATTTTCACCTGCAACCTCTTTCGTCGTGAATTGCGAAACACAGGAAGAAGTGGACTACTACTGGGACGCATTGGTCTCTGGCGGCAAGCCCAGCCAATGCTCGTGGCTGGACGATAAATACGGCGTGTCATGGCAAATTGTTCCCAAGCAACTCATGCAATTGATAAGTGGCCCGGACCCTGTGAAAGCGGGGCGTGTTATGCAAGCAATGATGACTATGTCTAAGATCGTGATTGCAGATTTACAGCGAGCTTACGACGGGAAGTAAGCAGCTTGTCAACAGGTAGTGGGCGTTTTAAGTAAGTAATTTTAATATTCATCAAAATTTAGGAGAACTACTATGACCAGTTTAAAAGTCAAAGCCATACCTGATGGCATGCATTCGATTACCCCATACATCATCTGTGCAGACGCATCGGAAGCAATCGCATTTTACAAAATTGCATTTAATGCCATAGAATTAATGCGCTTCCCAGGCCCTGACGGCAAAATTATGCACGCCTGTGTCCAGATTGGCGACTCACAATTGATGCTCACTGAAGAAAACCCTAAATGGGGCGCACTTGGACCAAAAACATTGAAAGGCTCACCGATCACGATCCATTTGCAAGTCGAAAACGCGGACGAAACCATGGCGCAAGCCGTAGTAGCAGGTGCAAAAATCACCATGCCTCTTGCTGATATGTTTTGGGGCGATCGTTACGGTCAAGTGGAAGACCCGTTTGGTCACCGCTGGTCAATAGCCACCCATACGCGCGATGTGACTCCGCAAGAAATGCAAGCAGACATGGCCAAAATGAGCTGCTAAAACCAACCACCATTTATCTTTTGAAAATTTTATTTGGGCTATGCTGAGTAAGTATCGCGTTTCCAAGATTTCAGCGTGGTTGTGCAGAAAGGCAGATTCAGCCCGATTTGACTCGTCCTTTCGGACTGTTTTTTTGCGTTAAACAACGTTGAAAATTAAGAAAATCCGAGAGGCAATCGTCATGTTGTGTGAAAATTTATCGTTACGAAATGTGACGCGCTCCACCTCATCAGAAAAGTTAAATTTTTAGAGGTGCTTTAAAAATCGGGCGCTACTCAGCTAAATCAATAGAGCTTTCTTCAATATTTAACTATGAGAATAAAAACCATTTGAGAATCAAAAATTCCACTGCAACTGTGCGCGAAGCATATCTGCCTTAATTTGTCTGTAGCCATTTAAAGATGGAACAAATGTACTTATATTAGTTCTGTCCATATTGGCGTAGGCTAAGGTCAACTCCAGTTCCGGCATCGGTAGCCACTCAACACCCACCTCTGTTTCCCGCAAATGGGAGCGAGGTGCGTTCGTTGAGAATTTTTCTGAGCCATCATATTTCTGCCACTTTATGTAGGGAATCCAGCTACCAAGGGCATTATCCAGTTTGTACATGGCTTGAATGTAACCGCCATTAAGACTGGTGGTCGCGATGCGTTTGCGGTCCGCGGTCAATTGAGGTGAATTGCCCCAGTTCCATTCTGTTTGCAAGCCAAAAGGTTGGGGATACAGCACCGCATGTACGCCCACACGTTCGTCCCGTAAACCTTTGCTATCAAATGTAGGAGTGACGTTAACACCGCCGACTGAAATCTGGCTGGATTTTGGAACATATTTGCCGGTTAATGCTGATATGCCCGCCTCGAAAAACTGGCCGTTGTCGAACTTGAACGGATAGGTCAGGCGGGCCACTGTATGGAGGTTATCATTGAGTTCGACACGGTTCAGACCTTGGCCGTTGTAAACACCCAAACCCAATACGCCATAATCGCCCGTACCTTTAAGACCACTACGCACCAGATCTCTAAAGCGATCACGGATGTGCGCGGGTGCCCAGTAAAATATAGCCCCCATATCACGTTCGTCACGGGAAGTAATGTTGACGGGATCGGCACGATCCATAGATAAACGGTTCTGGCTCGATTGCAGAATTTCAAAGCCGTAAGGAACTTTGGAGACACCGGCACGAATGCGAAATTCCTTTTTGTCGTCGAATGAAATATCGGTGTAGAAGTCTCGAATTTGAAGTTTCCCACCTTGAGAATCTCCTGAGTCTGGGCCGGAATTAAATTCCGGTTGAATGTAGACGTATACATGGTCGCTAATGTCGCCCGAAAGAACGATGCGGGCGCGTCGAATTCCGAAATTCTGGTTATCCGAGATAAATTTGTCAGCGGGAGAAGCCAGATTGGCCCTATCTCCCGATATTAGTTGGTTGTAACGCAATTGGCCATAGCCACGCAGGCTAATCCTGTCGGTCCAGTTGTTCTTGGGTGCAAGTGACGCGGTCAGTTCCTCAACTGCTTTAAGTTCTTTCTTCTTTTTCTTTTGACGAAGCCTGGTTTCCAGTGCTTTAAGTTCTTCAGGGGGGACTTTACCCACTGCCTCATTAACTTCTTCAAATTCGCTGAGTTTGACTCTATTGATGCCCGGTGCAGTAAATACTTGTTGAGTCTGTGTATCCACATACAGCTGAATAGCCTGTGCAGGTATGGCAGTACTACCTAAAAGAGCCAGCAAGATGCCTGTTAATGTGGTGGGTCTTAATTTGTTACAAAAGCTTGGCTTAACTGCATGGCAGTTGGATGCTTGCATTGTTATCTCCAGGACAAAATAAAAACTTCACCCGCTCAAGACAATTCTTGAGTCGTGCCTACATTTTAAAGAGTGAAGATGACAGTTTTATGACATGCCAAGTTTTGGCAGCATTTATTTAATCGCGTATTGACCTGCTTTTAGAGTGAGCTCGCCTCATTGGCGAAGAATAGGGTATTGAGATATATATATGGGAGGTGCAAAAAGGGGGGCTTTTACTAATGATTATAAAAACAATAATGGCATTATTTCATGGACCTTAAGTTCATTTTAAATTTGTATTGGGTGAATCAGAGATGTCACAATTCTGCAATATTAGAAGCTTAATATAGCGAAGCTGCTATGTGGTGGCGACCCTATGAACCGAATGGAGAGAAAAATGTTGAAATCGCACAATCTTAAAGTACTGGGTATGACCGCCGCATTAAGCATGATAATTAGCGCCACAAACGTTGCTGGCGCTGTCGCGATCATTAAGATTGATGGCTCAAGTACTGTCTATCCTGTTACAGAGGCGGTGACTGAAGAATTCCAGGAGAGCAAAAAAAATGCTATCAAAGTGGACGTCGGCATTTCCGGCACCAGCGGCGGATTCAAGAAGCTCTGTCGTGGAGAAATTGATATCGCTAACGCTTCTCGTCCGATCCTGAAAGAGGAAATGAAGGAATGCAACAAGCACGGCATTAAATATATTGAACTGCCTGTGGCTTACGATGCGCTGACCGTGGTGGTCAATCCTCAAAACAATTGGGTCAATAGTATGACAGTGGCCGACCTCAAGAAAATGTGGGAACCGTTGGCTCAGGGCAAAATCAATAATTGGAACCAGATTAATCCTGCTTGGCCAAATGCACCCTTGAAACTATTTGGGCCGGATTCTGATTCAGGCACATTCGATTTATTCACTGTAGTTATTGTTGGCAAGGCCAAGTCAAGCCGTCTCGATTACACCGCGTTTGACGACGATAAATTGCTGGTACAGGGAGTTTCTGGCGATAAGGATGCCATTGGCTACGTCGGCTATGCTTACTACTCTGAAAACATTAATAAATTGAAAGTTGTGCCAATTAAATCGGCGGAAGGTAAGCCACAAGTGCAGCCTAGCCTGGAAACCGTTAAGGGTAGTACCTATCGTCCCCTTTCACGCCCAATTTTTATCTACGTTAGTGCGAAAGCTGCACAAAAAAATGAGGTGAAGGAGTTTGTCGAATTCTATCTTAAGCAAGCATCGAATTTGGTCGAGGAAGTGAAGTACATACCGCTGCCAGATGCCGCCTACAAGCTGGCACTGGATAACTTTATGAAGGGTAAAACGGGTTCTGGTTTTGGTGGTAAGTCCCATGTGGATATCGATTTCAGCGGTATAGCCGAGGTTGGTGTGTCAGATGAAGTGCTCATGAAACGTGAGGGCAGGATTTTTCCTTAATGTTTTTTGCGTGTAATTACGGTTTTTAAATTAAAAATTTGATGGGGTGCGAAAATTAGGACAAAGGTAGCAAAATGTGACGCACTCCATTCATCAAAATGTTAAATTTTAAAAGGTGCCCTTAAAAAAAAATAACGAGTGATTTCAAATCCCTTGCTTATTTGAGGTGCAATTGTTGTTTCTAGTCATATAATTTTCGGATTTATTGTCATCGCACGAAATAATATGC
>JBDSEJ010000252.1:0-5947 GCA_039920105.1 Candidatus Nitrotoga sp.
ACCTTAAAGTTATGCAACTGGATAAGCCATTTGAACTAGGCAATCTAAACGGAGAAAAACGGGGAAATTTAGAAGTATCCTGTAATCTGTTAGCTACCCTGATATCGGAAATTAAGCCAGACAATAAAAAGACTCTATGTATCGCAATCATAGTGGCTAACCCTTCGACAAGTGCAAGATGAACAACCAGAAATTAGCATTTTTACTGCTTCTGCTGGAAATTGAAAGTTGATAACCCACTCTGTCTCACATAGAGCCGATAAAAAATGTGAGGGAGGCTACCAGTGAAGATACCTATGCAAAAGAACATTGCACCGTACGGATGCAACCGGTTTATGTCCTACCTGGCGATAGGAATCGTATGCTTATCAACAGCCGGTTGCTCCACTGGCCCACGCAGTCTGGAGGCTAACCGACTAATCTACAATGAGGCAATCAAGAGTACGAGCGAGGCACAATTGCTGCTCAACATTGTCCGACTGCGCTACAACGATACGCCGAGCAGCTTGGCGGTATCGGCGATTGCGACGCAATCCGAGGTGCAGAAAAGCTTCCAGCTGGCTCCTTTCTTCGGTGTAAGCGGCGGTGATCCGGCACGGCACTTTGCCGCGCTGCTGCCGCAAGCACAAATATCCACTACTGACCGTCCGACTATCACGCTGACACCGCTTGATGACCAGGAATTCACCCGCAAGCTCTTTACACCGATGACACTGGACGGTGTGCTTTACCTCACAAAAACAACATGGCCGATATCCACAGTATTTCGTCTGTGGCTGGAGAATCTTAATTGGGTTTCCAACGCCCAGAACGGTAGTGGTCCGACGTTGAAGAACTTGCCAGAATATGCCGAATTTTTACGTGGCATCAATGCGTTGCAAGCGTTACAAGATCGAGGCCATATCGTGTTCAGCACTGAAGAGCGTGAGGAATCACAGGGAACCAAGGCCGCTGCCCCAACGGCTCACGACTTGCTGGATGCAGCCAAGGAAGGTTATGAATTTCATCTTGATAACAATAGCGCATTAGCTTTAGTTAAGAAGATCAGGCAGCCGGTGATGAGGATACATCCGGAAGCCTTGACCTCTGCCGAAATGCTCGAACTAGCCCATGTTTTCGGTCTCCGGCCGGGATTATCAAAATATGATCTCAAGATCGAGAACCTCGACCCGTTCAAGGTAAATCATCCGCCGGACGGCGTAGATGTTTTGGATCTGGAGACGCGCTCGTTGCTTCAGGTGTTGTATTTCGTTTCAAAAGGGCTTGATGTTCCCGTGGAGCATATGGAACGGGGATTTGTTCAGGCAACAGCCGATAAAACTGGCCAGCCGTTTGACTGGCGAAAAATCACCAGCAATCTCTTCCACGTATACTCGGCCAGCGGTGACAACAGGCCTCCCGGCGCGCATGTGGCGGTCAAATATATGGACTACTGGTTCTATATAGATAAAGCTGATCAGGACACTATGGCTACTTTTTCGTTGCTGATGCAGCTGGCACGTCTGGAAACAAACACCAAAACAGGACTGGGGCCGGCGTTGACCCTGCCGTTGAGCGGGCGATAAGACAACAAGGGGAAACTGGGAACCCATACATTCTGAGTATGTTGAGAAGTAACGCTGCGCAGAACCAACTGTATTAATGTTGCCCGACAATCGATTGTCGGGCAACATGGGGAAAATAAACCGATACCTTATTTTTGGTTCACCCTGAGGGTGTATGAGCCAGTACCTTGAGCCTTGTTGTAGTGTCGAATCTGGGCAAAATATTGCCCTGGAATGAGCTCAATTGTAATTTTTGAATTTAGCCCAAATCCGCCATCATCGTCTTCGGTGATCAAGCTAGTCTGGCTGTTGGGGCCGAATAATTTCATCACCACGTCGGTCTGACCGCTCGTTTGTATGATATGGCGACCGTTCTTTTTTACGGTGAACTTGAATAGGTCTTCTTCACCAGGCTTGCCGATCGAAGCCGATACGGGCGCTGAATTAATGCCCAACTCGATCGCTTGAACCGCAGTGTGCGGATAGGCTTGTTCGCTGGCGATGAATGCCTTATCCAACTCTGACAACTTGTTATTATCTTTGGTGCCATGGCCACTTTTAACCCAACTGTCGGGAAAGAAGTAAAGCATGACTGAATCGGGATCGAACTCCGTCCCCTTGATCTGATCAACCGCATACTTATCCAAAACATTGTGCCGAATTTGATCCGGGGTCCAGTTATTCGGCGGTCCGCTCAGGTCACTGAGGACGACTTCCTCGTTCCACTCTATGCCCCCGGACGGATTTTGATGCTCATGTGCCAGGCCGATTGCATGGCCAAACTCATGGGCAGCAGTGCCACCATCGAGAAACCCAAGGTTCATCGTGGGTTGATTGCGCGGGATCGATTGACAATCTGTGCCGAGATAAGACCACGCCCCATCCGAAGAATCAAAAGCAATGCGAATCTCAGCGTCGGGCGCGTTGTTGAACTCAAATTTTAAATTCGCATGTGGAAGCCACCAAAGTGCCTGTTCTTTCGCGGCTGCTTGCTGCGCACTGGTCCCGCCCATGAATCGAACACGTAATGTCGACCCATTGACCCACATCTTTCTAAAAAGGAAGACCGCACGCGCGGGTCCAGTGCCAAGTCTGATAGTCTGCTGTGGGCGAACAAGATCAATCGGCAGAATTCTATCGTGACAAATTTTTAGATTCTCTTTCATAGCGATCTCCTTAGAATAAAAAGCTGAATTTTCAATTATTGTTAATGCCACTCTGACAAACCCCGGTTATAAGGTTTTTGAGGTTTTATAAGCGATTACTTTGGGTCAATACTCCTGTTGAAATTTGTTGCTCCGGCAAGGACCCAATAGTAGGGCGACACCTAAAAAAAGCGAATAAGCAAAATGCTTATTTTTTGATGTTTGAAACACGCGTAACAAAGCTGCGTTTCAAAATTTGAACAAGTGAAAAGCCGCTAACCTTGGCCTAACCTCCTCGGGCTGTTCAACCTGGGAAACCGTCTTATCCAGTCCTTCAACATTAATCCGCAAAAGCCATCATGAATACACTCCGAATAATACAGGTCGTGAAATTTGCCCTTTAGATAGGGTTTTAGGCATTTAGGAAATCATGCAATAGGTTCCCATCTGGTGAGCCTGTGCATAGAGGATTATTGACGTATCTTGAGGAAAGGAGATGGGCGATCGGCATTAACAAGTTTGTTGACAAGTCTTACAAATTGACAGTATGTTAAAAAAGACCAGTTGAACCGATTCTTGTGATTTGGTGCTTTGGTGATTAGCGAGTTGACCTAATGCTAGGGAGAGGGGTGTCGGGGTATTTTGAGCCAGATATGTTAGCCAAGTTACCCTTTCTTGCTCACTCTCTCCCGTTGCTCCGTTCTAAGGGTGGCCAGTTGTTAACAGAAAGTTTGCTGAGTTCTGTTCGTGGGTTTGCACAATTTGAGTATTAACTTGAACAAGGAGAAATATCATGAAACCCAATTCATGCCTAACGGCAATTTTCGCGCTGGCGGCGCTTATGGTAGCTTTGCCCGCTGCGGCCCACAGCCCCAACGACATTGACCCAAACGCTCTTCGCTCTTTAGTGCAACAGTCTGCAGCCGTAGTTCAGGGCAAGGTTGTTGATATTGATTATCGTAATTCTGAGCCTACCCGGGAACAGCCATATGGCCTGCCTCATACTTTTGTTACTTATGAAGTTGAGCAGGTGGCAAGAGGTTCATTGGAATCTAAGCGACTGGTGTTGAAAGTGCCCGGCGGGGCAGATGGCAGCGGTGGCTTCTACACCGAAACTTCAGCGCCTACTTTTGCCCGTGGCCAGCAGGATATTCTGTTTGTTCTTGGCGGAAAAATTGAAAGCTGCCAATTGGTGAATTGTGCCGATGGCCGCTTCAGGGTAATTGATGGTCGCGTCTACAATACTTGGGGTGTGCCTTTGGTAGAGGCGCGTAAGCAATTGCGATTTGGTGGTAAACCGCGTTTTGACCTGAATGTAATTGAGGTTCCGCGACCAGACTTTGATCAATTGATGAAGCGACCTGAAGCCAAAGCCAGAATCGAAAAAGAGGGCGGTGACCTGCGCGCGCTGCGCAAGCGCTATGAAGAAGAAGCCCCCAAATTCTATACGGTCAACATGGCCCAACAGCCCAGTGAAAGCAGTGCCACTGACAAATTTGAGGAAAAACCGGCTGAACCTTCAGAGAAATTTGACCAACCAATAGCTGCTGCAGAATTTCTGAAAATTATTCAAGAGCTTGAAAATTCACTCGGCAAACCCCGGCAGAAGGTGGTTATGGCAAACCCTAAGCTGAAGTTTAAAGTGGCAGACCCAAAAATGGAATTATTGAAGGCCGTACGGGAGCCACGGATTAAAATCAGTGACGAAGAACGGGATGACAAATCGGCTATAGAAGAAGAAAAAGAGGACGAAAACGAGCTGCGTCCGACACCGGGTACCATTACCCCGCAACCCGGCACTGTCATACCGCGCCCGGTTAAGCCCGGTATTCGCTCTGGCACTAGTATCAACCCCGCACCTGGCACCACAACACAGGGAGAACAGCAATGAAAAAGGGAATATTTTTCGTGGCGTTAGCCACTGGCATTTTGGGCTTAAGTACACCCGCGTGGTCTGCTTCGTGGTTGGAGTGTAACGGCGACAGTGACAAGAAACTACGTTGGGATGGTAATTCAACATCTGCGCGTATTAATACTAACAGCTTCTCTGGCAGCACTTTAACTGCAGTACAGCGCGGCATTGATATCACCAATGTTAACCCGTCACCGTTTAGCATTAACGACACCACAGAATCCGGTGGAGTTGGCAGTGGTAACGGCCAGAATGAAATTTATGCGGAGAGCATTTCTCCACCTGGTGTGGCACGCATGCGCTATCACTGCTACTGGCTTTTTGGCTGGAACTACGGGCTTGACGAGGTAGACATCGCGCTCGACTCATCAGGTCGATCGTGGACTACCTCTCAGGCAAAAACATCTAATTTTGCCTATACCGGCTCCAGGCTGCCTATTGAAGCAGTAATTGTGCATGAGGCCGGCCACTATTTGGGGCTTATGCACGTTAACTGGGAGTACAACATTATGGGAGACTCCTGGCGGCACCATCATGCGAATGGCTCCACGGCCAAAAGTTATTTTGGTGAAGATGCCTCGCACGGGGCAAGAGTACTTTATGGTTCCCAATCGTCTGCCTTCAGAGACGTGTCAGCGTCGCATTGGCGCCGCACCGGTGCCGACGGCGAGTATTCAAGCCATGACCGCGTGAGAATGCGTAACAGCGCCAATACGGCAAACCTGCCCGGTATTACTATTGTGGGTGAACCAGGCTACATAGTTAACCGCGGGGCAGCAGTAAGGGCGGAGTTCACCATTGAGAATAACGGTAAACAAACACACAACGATGTCACCTACGGAATTTATATATCCACAAACGATTATATTAGCCAGGGAGATTTGCGTGTTGGAGGCGGTACGTTTGGGTCGCTGCATCCGGCAGATGTAGCGACCACAACGCTAGGGGTAACCATTCCCAGTACGCTGAATGTGGGGCAAAATTACTGGCTAGGCATTATTGTGGACGACAACAATTCCATTAGCGAAGTAAGCGGCAGTAATAACCGCGCTTATATACCCATACGGGTACAGTAGCCTGTCCAGCTGGCGCCCTTAGGGGCGCTTTTTTTTGGCCGCCGCGCAGGCGAACAGAAGGGGTTGCTAAAAGAACTAAAACAAAGCGTTAGTGTGTTTTGAGCTATAAAAAAGTTGAGGAATAAAGAATAAGAAATTTAAAGCCACCTCTAAAAGAATCTAGTGCTTTTCAGTTGTAGTAATCAATCTGAAATTTGTGTCTAAGAAGCGTAGCCCCCCTGTATGCCCAATGTGCGTAACTGTGACCACCCGCGCGTCAGAGTTTGCCTC
>JBDSEJ010000253.1:0-2116 GCA_039920105.1 Candidatus Nitrotoga sp.
TGCGTAGTATTCATGGCGGGCGTCGATGTTAGTTTCGTCACTCACATCTTGCCAGTAATGGCCGCCCATCTCTACCCCACTTCAGCAGTAAATCACACTCGCACCGTTAGTTTTGCAAGAGGCTCAAAAAATAAAACTTTTTTTTCTCATGTACTACCCGAGAACGAATAATTCATTTCCAATTTCTTCACTATCAGCTCATTTTAATTTCTATCAAGTTCTAGATATGTCGGCATCCAATCGTAAGACAATGCTGCAATGGAAACTTTTCGCTGTCGTACCTCCAAATAATGTTGGTTTGCGTACAGAATGTAGTATTTGGATGATTTATCATTAGGTGAATTCAAGCTCGAAGTGCAACAAGGGTTGCACTTCGAGCTTGAATTCGTCTTTTGATTTCCAAGTTTCTGATAAGGTAAGTAAATGGATATTAATCCCCTCAGAAAAAATTTCGATAAGCTTCATCCCCACTTGTTGGGTGAGCGACTAAGATCGGTGCGAGCGCGCACTGAGGCACTCTGCGCGCCTCTGGAAAAAGAGGATTACTGTATTCAGGGCATGCTTGATGTCAGTCCGCCCAAATGGCATTTGGCTCATACCACGTGGTTTTTTGAAAACTTTGTTTTATTGCCTTTTGCGAAAAATTATCGGGTTTTTCATCAAGCGTATGGATATCTGTTCAACTCTTACTATGAAACGGTTGGTACTTTCTTTCCCAGGTCTCAACGTGGGCTCTTGTCTCGTCCAACCGTAGCAGAGGTTTATAACTATCGTTGCCACGTAAACGCCGCACTTGATCAAATGCTGGATAATTTTACCGGGCAGAATTGGCAAGAGATTGCTGAACGAATTCGTTTGGGCATTGAGCATGAGACTCAGCATCAAGAGCTTTTGCTTATGGATGTGAAATACAATTTTTTCATTAATCCCCTAAAGCCGGCCTATCATAGTCAGCCTCCGATTCGATGCCAGAAGCCATCACCATTGGCCTGGGTGGAATACGGTGGCGGTATTGTTGAGATTGGGCATGATGATCGAGGCTTTTCTTTTGACAACGAAAGGCCGCGTCATAAAACCTTACTCAGAGACTTTCGTTTGGGTACAAGGCTCATCACCAATGCAGAGTATTTATCTTTCATCACCAATAAAGGTTATCAACGAGCCGAACTTTGGCTCTCCGACGGCTGGCGTACTGTCAACGAGCAGGGATGGCAAGCCCCACTTTATTGGATAGAAGAAGAGGGTGATTGGCTGATAACGGGGCTGAGGGGCCAGCACCATGTCGATCCGCATGAACCCGTAGCTCACCTGAGCTACTATGAAGCCGATGCTTTTGCGCGGTGGTCTGGCAAGCGGCTACCGACCGAGAGTGAATGGGAATATGCCGCCGCCAAGTTGCCGATAGAAGGAAATTTCCTTGATTCCGGGCGCCTTCATCCAGATGGAGCGCGAAGTTCTGGTCTTACCCAGCTTTATGGTGATCTTTGGGAGTGGACTCAAAGCCCATATCAGCCCTATCCGGGTTTTAGCGCTCTTTCCGGCGCATTGGGTGAATACAACGGCAAATTCATGTGTAACCAGATGGTGCTGCGTGGTGGATCATGCTTAACAGCTGCAGATCATATCAGGGCTAGCTACCGAAATTTCTTTCCACCAGGGAGTCGTTGGGTATTCTCAGGTTTACGTTTGGCGGAGGATTTGTAATGCAAACGGAATCTCTAAAAGTTCCAGTAGACAGTGTCGACAGTGAAGGTTTTCGGTTGGATGTTTGTGCCGGTCTGCGCCAGCAGCAGCGTTCAATTCCACCGAAATACTTTTATGATGCGCAAGGAGCCGCTCTGTTCGAGCAAATATGTAAGACAGCAGAATATTATCCGACTCGTACTGAAACGGCTATTCTGGAGCAATATAGTGTTGAGATGATGGGCCTCATCGGCCAACCTTGTGCATTTGTCGAATTTGGGTGTGGCAGCGCAGTGAAAACACCATTGCTTATGCGTCATCTGGATGCTTCAGCAGCCTGTGTGCTTATAGATATTTGCAAGCCGCAGTTAGAACAAACTGAGGCACGCTTGGTCGCGCAGTACCCTAACATCAAAATGTTAGCCGTGTGTGC
>JBDSEJ010000254.1:0-5730 GCA_039920105.1 Candidatus Nitrotoga sp.
AAATTCGGCAAATTCATGTCTTCAATTAAGTTTATGAAACATTCGGGCTAAGAGACTTGATGAATGAATTGAAAATTATTTAGCCATTATTAAAGTCACACTAAATTCTAATCTTGCTGTTCCATACTGTGCAGCAAACTCTGTGGCGCTCATCTCCATGCCTTCCAGCTCAAAACGTACTACTCGCAATAAGCCTTGTCCGCAAACAGCGTACGCTTTGTTTTCCTTAATATAAAAGCATGGTTTTTCACCTGTTGCAGCACTAGCTGTCACCAGCGTTTGCAGTATTCGCATGGACTTACCCAAAAGTTGGGTGGTCGCTCCCGGATAGGGTGGTGCTACAGCACGCACCAAGTTGTGAATGCTGTGCGCGCCTTGCGACCAGTCAATAATGCCATCCTCCGGTTTGCGTCCACCAAAATATGCACCTTGGCTCAAATCCTGTTTCACTGGCTTTGCTGTACCGGCAAGTAAAGCGGGTAAGCAATCATTCAGCACAATTTCAGCCGCTACGGTAACTTTTTGAAATACTTCGAATGCAGTGTCATCAGGCAATATTGGTACTGCTTGCTGTGCCAACACCGCGCCATTGTCCGGCTTTTCAGTCATGAAATGCAATGTCGCGCCAGTTTCAGCTTCGCCTTTAATTATGGCCCAGTTGACTGGCACCCGGCCTCGATATTTAGGTAACAACGAGCCATGCATGTTGAGCGCACCATATTTAGGAATTGCAAGCAACTCGCATTTAAACATATCGCGATAATAGAAGGAAAAAAGAAAATCTGGTTGTAGCGCTCGAATCTGCTCAAGCACTTCCAACATATTCGGGTTGTCTGGTGTGATTACCGGAATATTATGCAGCGCAGCCAAATCGGCCACGCATGCAAACCATATATTTTCATTCGGGTTGTCACGATGAGTAACCACCAGCGCCACCTCAATACCATGCGCCAGCAATACAGATAGGCAACGAACACCCACATTATGGTAAGCAAATACTACCACGCGCGTCATTCGGTCTTGTCCAAGACGGCTTCAATCAGATAGCGCGGACGATGGCGCACTTGCAGATAAATGCGGCCGATGTATTCTCCCAGAAGTCCGATGCCAAACAGGGTGAGGCCGATTAGGAAAAAAGCAACAGCGAACTAAGTAAACAGCCCTTCCGCTTCGGGGCCGATGAACAAGCGTCGCACCAGTAGAAAGATCACAAAGAATGCAGACATTAATGAGATTGCAATTCCAGCCATGGAAAACCATTGCAGGGGCACTACTGAAAATCCGGTCATCAGGTCAAAATTAAGTCGAATCAGACTGTACAGCGAATACTTTGATTCACCCAGCGCACGTTCTTCATGCTCCACCATCACTTCGGCGGGATTGCGCGCAAAGGTATAAGCCAGAGCCGGGACAAAAGTGTTCATCTCCTTACAGCTATTGATCGCATCAATAAGGGGACGGTCGTAAGCGCGCAACATGCAGCCCTGATCAGTCATTTTAATATTTGTAATACTTTCGCGCAGCCGGTTCATGGCACGTGAACCCAAATGCCGCCACCAACTATCGTTACGCTGCTTGCGGATTGAACCAATGTAATCGTAACCCTCATCCATCTTGGCGAGCAGCTTGGCTATTTCTTCCGGCGGATTTTGCAGATCGGCGTCCAGCGTCACCACGCGCATACCCCGTGAATGTTCAAAGCCCGCAGTGATGGCCATGTGCTGACCGAAATTGCCATTGAACAGGATCACCCGCGTTACATCGTGGCGGCGCTGGAATTGTTCGCGAAGAATAGCTGCCGAACGGTCACGGCTACCATCATTGACAAACAAAATCTCGTAGCTAATACCAAGATTATCCAGTATCGGATATAAGCGATCAAACAGGGTCTGGAGACCTTCTTCTTCGTTATAAACTGGAATGACGACGGAAAGTTGAGGAGTGCTCATGGCGAAGCATTTTACCGCAGAGAGTTAGGTTGGCGAAATTGGGAATATATATGAAAAACAAGGTATGGCCAGCATAGCGTGCGCTAAATCTTCAATACTTCACACATCGCAACGCAAGTGCGCTCGACATCGCTTTCATTCATTGCCGCGAACATTGGCAAGGAAACGATCTGACGCCCAACACGCTCTGCTATTGGAAACATGCCCTCTTTAAAACCCAGTGCTCGATACAGTTTGAACAGGTGAATAGGCGCATAGTGATAACCGACGCCAATGTTCCTGTCTTTCATGCGCGCCATGAACTCTGAACGGGTGATGCGCTCCGGTAGCACTACCTGAAACAAATGCCAGTTGGTATTTTCAAAATCAGCTGGCGGTAATTGCGCGCCGGTTTGTGCCTCGAAATCTATACCGAGTATCGCGAAATAATGGCGCGCCAATTTACGTCTTTGCGCGGTGATAACATTTAATTGCGCGAACTGTCCCAAGCCGATAGAGGCAGCGATGTCGGTCATGTTGAATTTGCCACCCAACACGTCCACCTCAATACCATCGTAGCCACTCCGCGTAACGCCTTGCAGCCGATACTTTTCGGCGAGTAAGGCTTCCTCTGCATTGCTTAGCACCAGACAACCACCTTCCGAGGTGGTGATATTTTTATTGGCTTGGAAGCTGAACGAAACAAAATCACCGAACGAGCCTATGGGCTTGCCTTGCCATGTTGAACCAATGGCTTGTGCGGCATCCTCGACCACGCGCAATTTGTGTCTGGCAGCTATATTATTAAGACGATCCATATCCACCGGCTTGCCAGCCAGATAGACCGGGATAATTGCCTTGGTGCGCGGCGTGATCGCCGCTTCAACTTTGTCCAGATCAATGTTACGCGTGATTGGATCAACGTCGGCGAACACCGGAGTTGCGCCGACTTCGAGTATGACGTTGGCTGTAGCCACCCAAGAAATCGGTGTGGTGATGACTTCGTCTCCATAGCCGATACCCGCAATACGCAGGGCGATTTCCATGGTGCAGGTGCCAGAGTTGAAGGTGCGCACCGTACGTCCCCCGAAATACTCCGAGAGTTGTTTCTCGAATTCCTGCACCTTGGGGCCACTGGTAATCCACCCGGAACGCAGGGTTTCCGCTACCGAAGCAATAGTAGCCTCATCAATTACTGGACGAGAAAACGGAAGGAATTCGCTCATGCTCGGGAAATGATGACGACGCCCAGAATGATAACGCTGATGCCGGCCACTTTAGCCGGGTTGATTGACTCATTAAAAAACCACCACGCCGCCACCGCATTTACTACATACCCCATAGACAGCAGCGGATAAGCAATGCTGACTTGAACGCGTGACAAAGCCAGCATCCAGATCACAACACTGAGCACATAACAAGCTATTGCCCCGATAATGTGCGGCTCGGTAGCAAGACGTATACCAACTGGCAGGATGTTGCTGCGACTAAATTCGAAATAGCCAATGCTGTTGGTGCCAGCCTTGATCATAAGTTGCGCAGCAACATTGAGCATCACGCCAGCAAAAATCAGGCCGAAGCTGATCAAGCTCATGGTTTGATCACAACAATGTGTTGTGTATCCTCGAAAATAATCTTCATTGCCAATCCTTGCTGTGCAAGTTGGCGGTATGTCTGACCATGCATGATCGCCAGCGCTGTTGGTTGTTTATTCCATATTTTTGCGAAGCTGGCGATATCTGGTATCCAGCGCTGCGGTTCCTGCAAAATACCGAAATCCATTTCATTCTGATATTCAACCAAGGTGAAGGTGCGCTTCAGGTAAAACGGTAAAGTCTGCTCGTAGGTCCCCACCGAATACAATGGCATATCGGGCTTGACATAGGGACGGATTGACTCGGCAATGTGGTACGCAGAACGCCATCTGGCCACAGTATTATGCCCGGATAAAACAATTTGTGCCCCAATTAAAGTGCTTAATGCCACCACAAGCACCGCCAAAGATTTTTTTCTGCGCGCCAACAGCACCATGCCGGATGTCAGCCCGAACAAATAAACCAGTGCTGCCACAACAGCCCAAGTTGCATAATTCCTATACATTTCAACTTTTAGAGGTGTTTCTGCCAGATACTCTGTAAATGGCGCGAACCCCAAAGTCGCCACAGGCACCAATAAAGCAGGAGCGAGTTGCCACAACAACGTTCGGTCGCGTACTTCGGCCAACCGTTTGCCCATTAACAATGCCAGAGCCGGAAACATCGGCAACAAATAAGACGGCAATTTTGATCCAGACACCGAAAAAAAGATATAAATGAATACCACCCATATCAGCAAAAAGCGTTCCGGGTTAAATGCCGTACCGATATTTGCGCTACCTTTCCAAGTGCGTAGCAGGGTATCAAACATTAAAACAGTCCAAGGCAACATGCCTGCCAACAGGATGGGAATAAAATAGTACCAAGGTTGATATCGACCCAAATCCTTGGTAGAAAATCGTGTGTAATGTTCGTAAATGAAGAAACGCTCGAAGAATTCTGGATTGGCTTTCATCACCAAGATGAACCATGGCGCTGTGACCAGCAGAAACAATAATAGTCCAGTTACCAGATTGAGGCGTTTCCAGGGTGTCAGATCGCGCTGTAACACAGAGTAAATTACCAGAGCGGCGGCTGGCAGCACCATCCCTATTAACCCCTTGCTCAAAACTGCCAAACCCAATGCCACCCACGCGCAATAGAGCCAATTACGCCGGGTACGCGTATCGGCTTCTGCCTGCTGACCAAGTAACAAGCCAACAATGCCTAGGGTGAGGAAAAACGTGACGCCCATATCAAGCGTATTGATATGCCCGATCACCGCATATAACAGACTGCTGCCAAGAATTAGTGCCGCATACTTCCCTGCATTGCGCCCGAATAAACGCGTACCGGCACACCACACCAATAACAAACCGGCAAAACCAGTCAATGCAGGCCATAAACGCGACGTCCAATGATGTTCGCCAAAAAAGGTATATGCAGTCGCAGTCGCCCAATATTGTAGAGGAGGTTTTTCGAAATATTTCAGGTCATTCAGGCGCGGCGTCACCCAGTCGCCACTCACCACCATTTCGCGCGGAATTTCAGCGTATCTACCTTCATCCGGCTTTATTAACTTGCGGTACTCCAAAGTGCCAAACCAAATCACGACGACCATTAACAATAGCCACCACCAGCGTTTTAGCTCAATTTTTTCCATTAATATTCCAGCTTTCTGCCATTAGCAAGTAGTGAGCTATCAGTTAGCAAAAAAAACCGGCCACTGTTAACATTTGATCAAATTTCATTAAATTCCATTTTTATGGGGAAATACCATGTTTTAATAAAAGCTGACTGATTTTTAATACTCAAGAAACGAAATGGGCTACACCTGAGCGTCAATTTCATGTCCTATATAGTGGAGATAGAGCACGTTGATTGGTTTTTGATACAAAACAAGCCTTACCTAGTCAATAAAAGTCCCAGCAATTATGTAAAAAGGAGTAAAAAGTTTCAGCGACAACATTTCCGGAAGACCTGTCCTTAAGTACTACTCCCTGCAACTGTTCGTTATCTTCCGAGAATTAATGTAGCGTAAAGCGCAAGTCACAAATTAGATGTTCAATTATATCAGCAGCCCTTGCTTAAGCTTTGCTTACGATACCATGTCGGCTTATTAAATCGTAGAGCGTTGGACGGCTGATACCGAGCAGTTCAGCCGCCTTGGCAATATTGCCATTCATTCTCGCCAGCGCTTTCACCACGGCATTGTATTCAGCGTCATC
>JBDSEJ010000255.1:0-25512 GCA_039920105.1 Candidatus Nitrotoga sp.
TTGAAGGATGCCACTTTATCCGATGCCGGCATGGCTGCATTTTTTAGGCTGGGCACTCCGCTTAACAAGCTTCTGCGCGATACGCCTGCCGGCTGGCAGATCATTTCCTCCTCGCTCGAGCTGTCCAAGATCGACGCACTTTATGGTAGCGACCCCAAGGCTGCAACCATGTTGAAAAAAGGTCTGAATGAAGATCTGGCACTCACCGGCGCGCCCATATTAATTGATTGTTGTCCCATGTTGGGAGTGCTCACGCTTAACGCTCTGCTCGCCTCAGATCGGGTGCTTATTCCGGTGTCGGCTGACTTTCTCTCACTGCAAGGAGTGCATCTCCTGGATGCCGCACTTAATGTGTTAGAGGTCAAACTCAAACGTTTATTCGAGCGCCGCATTGTGGTGACCCGCTTCGATTCGCGGCGTAAACTTTCATATGACATTTTTGACAAACTTCAGGATCGTTACGGTTCACTGGTATGTAATACGCGTATTAGTGAAAACGTTGCGCTTGCCACCAGCCCGATGCATGGTAAAGACGTTTTTAATTACGCCCCACACAGCCCCGGCGCGGCTGATTACAAGGCATTAACCGCAGAGTTGATTAAAAGCGGATTTTTTGAAGAAAGACTGGCAGTCTAAATTTTAAACAAGAATGGCTAAATTTGAATTAGGGAGCCGCTACCTGCAGGTAGTTGAACACTACTCAAATAAGGCTCAAATAAGGGCCGCTAGGCCTTGATAAGTTTTATTCGAGCCATATCCTTACTCCACCTGCTTCCACTTCAGCATTTCACCTGCTCTCAATGGCACTAATGGATGCTCCCCAAACCCAACTATTGCAGGCACTTGCCATTCCTGCTTACGCAAGGTAACACTTTGAGCGTTACGCGGCAGACGATAAAAATCAGCCCCATAAAAACTGGCAAAACCTTCCAATTTGTCTAGCATCCCGACCTGCTCGAAAGCTTCTGCATACAGTTCTATCGCGGTATGCGCGGTGTAAATACCGGCACAACCGCAAGCAGCTTCTTTGGTGTGCTGTGCATGCGGGGCGCTATCGGTACCGAGGAAGAATTTTTTATTGCCGCTGGTAGCCGCCGCTAACAATGCTTCACGATGCGTTTCGCGCTTTAACACTGGCAGGCAGTAATAGTGAGGATGGATGCCGCCGCTGAGCATGGCGTTACGATTATATAGCAGGTGGTGAGCGGTAATAGTGGCGGCGATATTCTCTGGCGCGCTTTTCACAAACTGTGCAGCGTCAATCGTGCTGATATGTTCGAACACCATGCGCAAATCAGGTAGGTCGTGCAGCAACGGTAACAGCACGCGGGCTATGAACACTGCCTCGCGGTCGAACACGTCTACCGCTGTATCTGTTACTTCGCCATGCATAAGTAACGGCATACCACAACATTGCATCTCTTCCAGAGCGGGATAGGTCTTGCGGATATCAGTGACGCCCGAATCAGAGTTGGTGGTGGCGCCTGCAGGATAATACTTAACCGCATGTACTATGCCACTTTGCTTTGCTGTACGAATTTCTTTCGCCGTAGTGTTGTCGGTTAAATATAAAGTCATTAATGGTTCGAAATGCGAACCTATGGGTAGCGCGGCGAGAATTCGCGAACGATAGGCCTGTGCCTGTTCGGTGGTTGTAACCGGAGGGCGGAGGTTGGGCATAATGATGGCGCGGGCGAATTGGCGTGCCGTGTCGGGCAGCACGGAGTGCATTAACGACCCATCGCGCAAATGCAGGTGCCAGTCGTCGGGGCGGGTTAGTTTCAGTTCCATGACAGATATTTTATCCGAATGTAATAATGAGGTGAGCCTTGGTTTAAGCTGAGGGCTTGAGTGACAGAGCGCGTTGATATAACTCGTTACGCCCTGCTCCAGTGATACGCGCAGCCAGCTGCACTGCCTGCTTAAGTGGTAATTCGTCCAATAGTGCTACCAAAACATGTTCAGCATCTGAATCCAACCCTTGCTGTTGCATTACCGCGCCGGAAACCAGCAATACGAACTCGCCCCGTTGACGGTTAGAATCACCGTTCAGCCAGATTAGCGCCTCGGCAAGAGTGCATCGATGAATACTTTCGAAAAGCTTGGTGATTTCGCGCGCAAACACAATTTGCCGGTCTCCACTGAAAACGGTTTGCAGGTCAGTCACGCATTCCAGTATGCGATGCGGAGCTTCATAAAATATCAGGGTATAGGGTAAGGCGATCAACTCTTTTAACGCTCTGCAACGTGCAGCTGCTTTATTGGGCAGGAACCCATAAAAAAGGAAGTTCGGTGCGGGCAAACCGGCGGCGGAAAGGGCCGCTAATGCGGCGTTTGCTCCAGGGATGGGTATCACACGGTAACCGGCGGCGCGTACTTCTGCAACCAGTATCGCACCGGGGTCGCTTATCGCCGGGGTACCTGCATCAGATACCAGTGCAGCCGACTGGCCTCGGGCCAATAGTGCGATTACTTTTTCTGCCGCCGCCCGTTCGTTGTGCTGATGCAATGCCATTAGCCTATTTGCCGCAATAGAATAATGCCTCAGCAAATGTGCAGTGTTGCGTGTGTCTTCAGCGGCAATGGTATCCACAGATATAAGTACATCCAACGCTCGCAAGCTGATGTCTCGCAAATTCCCAATTGGGGTGGCAACCACATATAATGCACACTCAAATTTTTGTTTTTGCCCGTTATGCACTGCGCTTCCTTAGTTTTGTTGCTTGTTAGCCGCCGCACTATACGTGAGCATGGGCAGCTGTGCCACTTTCAAAAAATGCCTCAGGTTCGGCCATCCAATTTTTAAAAAAATTGACAAGGACGATTTGCTCATATGTCAATCAACTATTAAAGCTTGAAATGGAACGTTTTTGTGCGCTCGCAGTCGATACCTTTCGACAGATGCATAATTCAGTGTTATTGAAAACATGACTACACGCGGGGCTCAAGCCGAACAGCTGGCAGCAAAATTTTTGCAAAGCAATGGTCTGAAGTTGCTGCAAAGAAATTATAGCTGTCGTTACGGCGAAATCGACCTTATTCTGCAAGATGGCGACACGATTGTGTTTGCAGAGGTACGTTTACGCAGCCGGGGCGATTTCGGAGGTCCTGCGGCCAGCATTAATGCAGCCAAGCAGGCTCGACTGATACATACAGCTCAACATTACCTCGCCACACTGGGACATACTCCGCCTTGCCGTTTTGATGCGCTGTTGTTTGCTTCGTTGGATAGCAATCTACCGGAATGGATCAAGAATGCTTTTACTTCCTGATTTCGGGTAACATTCGCATTCATCGCACAGGATTTTGGGCCCTATGGACTTTGACAAGTAGAATCCGTCAGCACTTCGACGAATATTAGTGAGAGGAAAACATGCGTTATTTAAATTACTTATTATTGGCATGCATACTAATCGTGATGCAAGGATGCTTTCCGATAATTGCTGCGGGTGTAAGCGCGGGTGCGATAATGTCTTCAGATCGCCGTACCGCCGGCATTATTCTCGAAGACCAAAATATCGAGAGCAAGGCACTCAATCAAATTAATGTCCAATACAAGAATACTGTATATGTGAATATCACCAGTTTCAATCGTCGCGTGCTCATTACTGGCCAAGTACCTACCGAAGCTGTTAAAACTGAAATTGAAAAAATAGTTTCAAGTTTGACGAATGTAAAAGCTGTAAATAATGAACTACAAGTATCCTCCCTCACTGATTTATCGTGGCGCAGTAATGACGGCCTGATTACTAGCAACATTAAGTTGCGCTTCCTCAATAATAGCCGAGGATTTCAGCCAGAACATGTAAAAGTAATTACCGAAAACAGCTCAGTATTCCTGATGGGCTTGGTCTATCACAAGGAAGCTGAAGCTGCTGCCGACATCGCCAGCAGTTCGCGCGGCGTGGAGCGCGTAGTGAAAGTGTTTGAATACCTCGATTAAGGATCGCTTACTTAGCTTCTTATATTTCAAAGTATCAAACAGAAAAAATTTCTGAACAAAAGCTTGTGAAAGAAAAACTGAGGGGGCATGCAACTACGTTCTATTGCTGTCCCAGCTTTTTATTATTGCGCTGCTGAACAAAATACAAATGTCCATTTTCAATGACCATGCTTAATCCCACCGAAATTACCCTGCATCAACAATCAAAGCTGCTGGAAATAGCCTTCGATGACGGCTCGCGCTACCGCTTGCCTTTTGAATTTCTGCGCGTACATTCGCCTTCTGCCGCTGTACGCGGGCATGGTCCAAGCCAGGAGGTGCTGCAAGTTGGCAAGCAAGATGTGAACGTAATTGACGTGCAGCCCGTAGGCAGTTATGCCATCAAGTTGACTTTTGATGATGGCCACAATACTGGCCTTTATTCTTGGGGTTACTTGAATGAGCTAGGGAAATATCAGGATGCATTGTGGCATGAATATTTAAGTAAATTAGCAGAAGCGGGAGAGAGTCGCATTCCACATCACCGCGTAGATTTACTCGATAAGCCCGAGGAAATAAAATGAACAAAACAACTCATTTCGGTTTTACGACTATCACGGAAACAGAAAAAGCCGAGCGCGTAGCCAAAGTATTCACATCTGTTGCCAGCAAATATGATGTTATGAACGACCTTATGTCAGTTGGCTTGCACAGGCTGTGGAAGCGCTTCGCCATTCAGATCAGCGGTGTGCGAATGGGGGAGCGGGTACTGGATGTGGCAGGTGGATCCGGTGACCTCTCCCGTCAGTTTGCCAAGCGTGTCGGCAACAGGGGCCAGGTTTGGCTCACCGACATTAACAAAGCTATGTTGCGTGTCGGCCGCGACCGCTTGATTGATGATGGCCTGAACACCCCTGTTCTACAGTGCGATGCGGAGCATTTACCATTTCCGTCTAATTATTTCGACTGTGTCAGCATTGCTTTCGGCCTGCGCAATGTGACTCACAAGGATTCTGCGCTAAGTGAAATGCAGCGAGTGCTTAAGCCCGGAGGCCGCTTGCTGGTGCTGGAATTTTCCAAGGTATGGAAGCCGCTGGAGCCTCTGTATGACGCTTACTCTTTCAAGCTATTGCCCAAGTTGGGCGAACTGATTGCCAAGGATGCTGACAGTTACCGATACCTGGCAGAATCTATCCGAATGCACCCGTCGCAGGAGGAGCTAAAGCGCATGATGGAAGATGCTGGGCTTACTCGTGTTGAATATTTCAACCTTAATGCAGGAATTGTGGCTCTTCACAAGGGATATAAAATTTAGCAGGATGCTTCAAAATTTCCTGCAACACAAACCCGATACAATCAAATTTTAACTTGCCCCTGATAAGCTGAAATTGAAGCTAGGTTTAAAATCCAAATGTAATAATGCATTGGTTAAACTGGTACGCAAATAGAACCGTTACATTTTGCATGTGCTCTAAAATTGTAGTGCTATACTTTATTCACTTTCTTGTTGTTAACCATTAATTAAAGAGGCAATCCATGAAACTTTTTCTATTGCTCATAACTCTTACCTTAGCTAGTTTCTCCATGCTAACTGCAACCGCAGAGGCCAAGCGCATGGGCGGGGGAGGCAACATTGGAAAACAACGCACCATCAGTCCGCAGCAAGCCAAGGCACCCACTACCACACCTGCTTCGACTACCCCGGCGACGCCTGCGGCAGGTAATAAATGGCTTGGCCCCTTGGCCGGCTTGGCAATAGGTGCAGGTTTGGGCGCCATGTTCGCTGGTGGTATGGGCGGTTTAGGTGGCGCAATGGGCGGTATTCTGATGGCGCTTCTGGCCGCAGGTTTGGTGATGTTCCTGGTTTCCCGGTTTCGCAAATCTCAGGTGCAGCAACCTGCCATGCAATATACAGGGAGCGGCACCTCATCCTACCAGCCAGCATCGAGGCAACAGCCATTCGCAGGCGCTGGCGGTAACACTTCCCCCCCTGCCCCTCAAACCAGCAGCAACATCCCCGCAGATTTCCCGGTTGAGGCATTCCTACGTAGCGCCAAGACTTCATTTATCCGTCTCCAAGCCGCAAATGACCGTAAAGATGTCAATGACATTCGTGAATACACTACACCTGAAATGTTCGCCGAAATTTCTTTGCAGTTACAGGAGCGCGGTGATGCTCAACAAAAAACAGATGTACAGACAATTAACACTCAGATTATCGAGGTGATAAATGAAGGGGACTACGCCATTGCCAGTGTGCGTATGAGTGGCCAATTGAGCGAGAATAACGGCATACCGGAGAGCTTCAATGAAATTTGGCATGTGCAGAAAAACCTGCGCGATGAAAAGGCAGTCTGGTTGTTATCCGGGATCCAGCAAGTAGCTTAAATATGCTATTTCAGCCAACCGCTTTCGCCCTTAACCATTTGCTTACCCAGAGTGGCTGGGCATTGCAGCGATTGGCAATCCATGCAGGCAAGACGGTGCGATTTACCATTGCGCCATTTATTTTTTCATATACTATTCAAACTGATGGCACGCTCTGTGTCGCAGCAGCCGATGTCAGCGCTGATGCAAGTTGCACCATTCCACCTTCCTTGCTACCGCGTCTGGCAGCACATGATGAAACGGCTTCTGCGCAAATTGAAAGTTGCGGCGATACAGCGCTACTCGCCGAAATTTTTTATCTCAGTCGACATCTTCAATGGGATGCTGCAGAAGATTTAAGCCGGGTGACTGGCGATATAGCTGCCGAACGTATTGTTCAATGTGCCAAGGCTGGCCAGGAATACGTGCAGGATACTGCTCTCAACCTGTCTCAAGCGTTTGCAGAATACTGGACTGAAGAATCCCCGCTACTTGCAAAATCCACTCATATTACGGATTTCCTGCAGCAGACGGACAAGTTGCGCGATGACGTGGCAAGGCTGGAGCAACGCATCAATAGATTATCTACCTCTTAAAACTCCTGCCAACCTCTATAATATGCTGCAATTTATATAGCTGTTTTCTGAACGTCACAAGTTAATTTCCTATCAAAATGTTCAAAGGTCGCGTTAAAGCATCTTTTAGACGAGTGAAATAAAGAAGAGAGCACTTTTTCAAATATACGGCCGAACATTTCGCTCGGACCACAGAATAATAAAATCCTCGAAAATTTTCATGCGCTTGTTACGCCTGCTAAAAATAATTTTTGTCATCTTGCGCTTCGGCTTGGACGAATTTCTGCTTGCGCATTCACGCACGCGTTGGATGTTGATACCGATCAACCTGCTGCTATTCGCACGTGACACCTCTGCACCACGTGCAGAGAGATTGCGTCATGCATTGGAGAGCCTAGGTCCTATCTTCGTAAAGTTCGGGCAAATGCTTTCCACTCGCCGCGACCTGATCCCTGTCGACATTGCAGATGGACTCGCTAAACTGCAGGACCAGGTGCCGCCCTTTCCTTCTGCACAAGCTGTGGCTTTACTGGAGAGTGCCTACAATAAAAAAATTAATGAAGTGTTTCACAGCTTTGAGGAAACCCCCATTGCCAGTGCCTCTGTAGCTCAAGTACATTTCGCCGTGCTGCCGAATGGACGCGAAGTCGCAATAAAAATCCTGCGCCCCGGCATTGCACGCGTTATCGCACACGACATCGCACTGCTTGATATCTGCGCCAGTTTAATTGAACGCTGGTGGGAAGATGGCAGACGGCTCAAACCGCGCAAAGTGGTAGAGGAATTCGAGAAGCATTTGCGCAACGAACTTGACTTGATGCGTGAAGCCTCCAGCGCCAGCCAGTTGAAACGAAACTTTGCCAATTCCAAATTATTGCTGGTTCCGGAAGTTTATTGGGATTGGTGTACAGATGAAGTGATGGTGATGGAGCGTATGAATGGCCTTCCCGTCAGTCACGTGGACGCGCTACGGGCGAACGGCATTGACCTCCCTATGCTGGCAGCCAACGGTGTGGAAATTTTCTATACCCAGGTTTTTCGCGATGGCTTTTTCCATGCCGACATGCACCCCGGTAATGTTCAGGTGGCAGCGGATGGCCGTTACATTGCACTGGATTTCGGCATCATGGGCACCCTCACCGATTCCGACAAACATTATCTCGCTCAAAATTTCATTGCCTTTTTTCGGCGCGACTATAAACGCGTGGCGGAAGTACACATAGAATCCGGCTGGGCGCCTGCGGAAACCCGGGTTGATGAGCTGGAAGCAGCCATCCGAGCAGTGTGCGAACCCATCTTTGACCGACCCTTGCGTGAAGTTTCTTTTGGGCGTGTTTTGCTACGTCTGTTCCAGA
The DNA here is from genome assembly GCA_039920105.1 of Candidatus Nitrotoga sp. Taxonomy (GTDB): domain Bacteria; phylum Pseudomonadota; class Gammaproteobacteria; order Burkholderiales; family Gallionellaceae; genus Nitrotoga. The sequence continues at coordinate 8,220 of JBDSEJ010000255.1, forward strand.
CCTCACGCCAGTTTGGCATTGAAGTCCAGCCGCAGCTCGTGCTGCTGCAAAAAACGTTGCTTAATATCGAGGGACTGGGCCTGCAACTCGATCCCGAACTGGATTTATGGAAGACTGCCAAGCCATGGCTGGAACGTTGGATGAGCGAACAAATTGGCTGGCGAGGTTTTCTTAATGCTTTAAAAATAGAGGCTCCACACTACGCCATTCTATTGCCGCAACTACCACGTTTGGTGTACCAGACCCTAAATGAAAATTCAGGGTCGCAAATTACAAATGTATTGCGCGAATTAGTGGCCCAACAAAAACAAATAAACCAACTGTTAATATTAGTCGCATTGATTTTATTCGGATTTATTGTTTTGTATTTTATATGCGGTTAGGCAGTATATTTTTGATTAAGTAACTCTTCTGCAACCTTAGGGGCATATCTTAAAGACACTTTTTCCCAGTTTTTTCTAAATACCATGCCTCTCAAAAAACACTACCTTTCCAGTGGCTACTGGCAGCCATAGATGGAGAGCGCCAATTGAAAACTGAGATCGAACTAAAAAATTACTCATATTTTGGAAAATTGCTGACGGGGTTGATCACAAAGGCTGACCTGCCTCAAAACCAAGCAAGCTAGTTTGCCAAGTTGGTTTTGACAGTGGGTAGGTCAGCAGTACCCGCTCAATTGTGTCACGCCTCTTTGTGATAGCCCACAACCCGCTCTACTTCATTTTTCGAGCCAAGAATCACCGGTACCCGTTGATGCAAGCCCGTTGGTTTGAGTTCCATGATGCGTTCGCGACCGGTGGAGCACACACCTCCTGCTTGTTCCACGATGAAAGACATTGGATTGGCTTCATACAGTAAACGCAATTTACCTGCCTTACCCACTTCCTTGTTGTCGAATGGATACATAAAGATGCCGCCACGAATAAGAATGCGATGCACTTCTGCAACCATCGAAGCCACCCAACGCATATTGAAGTTTTTTTCTCGTCCCCCTGGGGTTTTACCCTTCACGCATTCATCCACATAACGTTGGACCGGAGCTTCCCAGAAACGCTGGTTGGACGTATTGATGGCAAATTCCTGGGTATCGGCTGGAATAGTCATATTCGGATGAGTCAGCATAAACTCTCCAATATCATTGTTCAGCGTGAAGCCATTTACGCCATTTCCAGTAGTGAGCACTAACATAGTGGAGGGGCCATATAGTGCATATCCAGCGCAAACCTGCTTGGTGCCCGGTTGCAAAAAATCCTCTGCTGTCGGGTTAGTCACTCCTTCGGGGCAACGTAAAATCGAAAAAATCGTGCCCACGGAAATATTTACATCAATGTTTGAAGAGCCATCCAGCGGATCAAATGTCAGCAAGTACTGACCTTTTGGATACTGCGCAGGAATCGGGTAGATGTCATCCATTTCTTCAGATGCCATTGCGGCAAGATGGCCGCCCCATTGGTTTGCTTCGATGAAAATGTCATTGGTTATCACATCCAGCTTTTTCTGCGTTTCACCTTGGATGTTTTCGCTCCCTGCACTTCCCAGCACACCAATCAATGCACCTTTGTTCACACTATGTGCAATTTGTTTGCAGGCCATAATGATGTCATTGAGCAATCCAGTGAAACTACCGCTTGCACCAGGTAATTGCCGTTGTTCTTCGATAATGAATTGCACCAGGTTCTTGCTCATGTATTTTCCTTGCCTTAATTAATAGAATTTTGAATATCGGGATTTTACAGGTTTTTGCCTTCCCTCTCCACGTCTATAAGTCAGTTGGCTTTGCATTTACAACAATAATAAACGGGTATGAGAGTAGTGTTAATTATTATATATGTTGGCAAAAATAATCATTTATGAACCTTTTTTAAAAAGTAGCACCTTATCTTTAATTCATGCACAAAAAAATCACCGGCAACATAAGTAAAGCATTCTGAATTTTATTGCGATTAGCTTACCCAGTGCTTGAAGAAATATTACTTGGGAAGCCTACTGCTACAGCAAAGTACTTTCACAGAAAGTGGCTACGTGCGGTTATTCGCATCTGCTAAAATGTTGGGCTTGCATCTGCTTTAAGCATTTTTTGATCGGGTGACTAATGTGGACAACAGGCTGCGTCAAGTTCAAGTTTCGGGCATTGACCACCGATAGTAGGAAAGATGAGCTCACTGATATATAAATGTGACAATCGCCTGCCATTAAAAAATTTCAAAATCAGTCGGGAATATGGCGGCTAAACGAAATTTCATAAGGGCTTCATCCATGCGTTTTCCAAAGTTTTTTGTGTTCGCGTTGCTTTATATTCCTGCTTTGGCGATAGCAAATCAGGATACGGACTTTCTGGCCGCACGTGATGCATTCCGTATGGGTGATGTAGTAAAACTTGGTCGCATGGCCGTGCGATTAAAGCATTCCCCGCTAGAGCCTTATCTGGCCTATTACCAGTTGCGTATGCGGTTAGAAACGGCAAGTGCCAACAATATTCAGCAGTTTCTTGCGCGTCCTGATGATACCCCGATGATTAACCAACTGCGTGCCGAATGGTTGAGGCTCCTTGGAAAAAGACAGCAATGGGAAGAGTTTGCGGTGCAATACCCTCGCTTGGTCGGCGGAGAAGGCGACCTGAAGTGTTATGCACTGCAATCGAGTCAACTTCTGCAAGAGGAACAAGTTCTGAATGAGGCGCGCAACCTCTGGTTAGCCAGCAGCACGGAATTGCCGGAAAGCTGTGCACCCTTGTTCGAATCGGCAATCGCCAGCGGTATCATTAATGCATCGGATATATGGTTACGCTTACGCCTGGCACTGGAGGCAGGTAATCTAACGCTGGCCAAACGGCTTTCGGAGAGGTTGCCCGCCAACCGCGTCATTTCAGCTTCTGAACTGGATAGTGCCGCCACTGATCAGATGGGTTATCTTGCCGCAGCCAAGCTGGATAATGCCTCCGAATCGCAGCGCACTGTGGCGCTATTTGCCTTGCAACGGCTTGCAAAACAATCACCGCAACTAGCCTATTCTCAATGGGAAAATAAGGCGGCATATTTTACTGCGGATGAGCAGCATTATTTTTATGGGTGGTTAGGATACGAAGCGGCACGTAAAAGAGTTCCGCGCGCGCTGGAATGGTATAAAGCAGCAGGTACAGCGCCCCTGACCGGGCCGCAACTTGCATGGCGTGCCAGAACGGCGTTACTCACGCAGAACTGGCATGAGGTTTGGGCAAGCATTAATGCCATGTCGCCGCAACAACAGAGCGAAGGTGTCTGGCGTTACTGGAAAGCGCGTACATTAAAAACATGGGGAAAACTTCCGGAAGCAAATGTGCTGTTTGCTGAACTGAGCATTGAACATAATTTTTACGGTCAACTTGCCGCCGAGGAGATCGGAATAGATCCTGCCGCAATAATGCCTGCCAGCTATCAGCCTAGCAAAGCGTCTATCAATGCTATGCTGGCGCAGCCCGGCGTCCAGCGTACACTGGCGTTATACCGTATGAATTTACGCACTGACGCTGCCAGAGAATGGTCATGGGCGGCGCGCAAGCTAGACGACAAACAGTTGTTGGTGGCCGCCGAAATTGCACGCAGCAACGGGATGTATGACCATGCTATCAATACCGCCGATCGTACTGTTCAGATACATGATTTCAACCTGCGCTATCTCGCGCCCCACCGGGAAACATTAAAGGGTTATATCCGCAAGCACGAACTCGAAGAAGCTTGGGTATATGGTTTAATGCGGCAGGAGAGTCGTTTTGTCTATCAAGCCAAATCGCCAGTAGGCGCTACAGGCCTTATGCAGATCATGCCTGCCACAGCACGTTGGATAGCACAAAAGATAGGCTTGAAAAGTTATCGCGAATCACTTGTAAATGAACTGGATACTCATTTCAAGCTTGGCACGTATTACATGAAAACGATGCTATCAACACTCGATAACAATCCAGTACTGGCTTCCGCCGCTTACAACGCCGGAGCTTCACGCGCCCGCAAATGGCGTGGGGAAAGTGCCTTGGAAGGTGCTATTTACGCCGAAAACATTCCCTTTGATGAAACACGCATTTACGTAAAGAAGGTGATGAGTAATACCATGTACTACTCCCAGCTTTTCGGCCAGCCGCCGCTCTCCCTCAAACAACGTTTGGGCGTGATTGCGGCAAAGAATCCAGCGAACCTGCAAGCAAACCCTGATGAACGATAGCGACCTGAAAATTTACAGTGTAGGCGGCGCTGTGCGCGATGAATTGCTCGGTCTGCCCGTAAACGACCACGATTGGATGGTAGTGGGCAGTACCCCAGAAGACATGGTGCAGCGTGGCTATATACCGGTGGGCAAGGATTTCCCGGTGTTCTTGCATCCCATCAGCCATGAGGAATATGCATTGGCACGCACCGAGCGTAAAACCGCGCCCGGCTATACGGGTTTTGCCATTCATGCCGCGCCGGACGTGACGCTGGAGCAAGACTTGCTGCGCCGCGACTTTACCATTAACGCCATTGCGCGCGACCAAGACGGCAAGTTAATTGACCCCCATAACGGCATTGCCGACTTGCAAGCCAGAGTTTTACGCCATGTGAGTTCGGCATTCAGCGAAGATCCGGTGCGGATTCTGCGCGCAGCACGCTTCGTGGCACGTTTCGGCTTCAGCATAGCACCAGAGACTATGGCGCTAATGCGCGCAATGGTGGTGAATGGTGAAGTGGATGCACTGGTACCAGAACGAGTGTGGCAAGAACTGGCGCGCGGCCTGATGGAAAAAGTACCGTCACGTTTTTTTATCACGCTACGCGATTGCGGAGCGCTGGTGAAAATCTTGCCGGAAGTAGATGCATTATTTGGCGTGCCACAACCACCCAAATATCACCCGGAAATTGATTGCGGCATACACACCATGCTGGTTCTGGACGATGCGGCACAACATGATTACCCACTGGAAGTGCGCTTTTCTGCACTCACGCACGACCTCGGCAAAGGGAATACGCCAACCGATATTTTACCGCGCCACATTGGCCACGAAATGCGCAGTGTGGACTTGTTGCGTGCCTTGTGTGTACGTCTGCGCGTAACAAACGAATGCCGTGATCTTGGCCTGCTGGTGGCACGCTATCACGGTAATGTGCATCGCGCTCCCGAGTTGCGCCCAGACACCATTGTGAGTCTATTGCAAAGTTGCGACGTGTGGCGCAGGCCGGAACGCTTTTCACACCTGTTGCAAGCATGTGCTTCGGATGCGCGGGGGCGGACCGGGCATGAGAAGGACCCTTATCCGCAGGCAGATTACCTAATGCGAATGTTTCGGGCAACTCAGACGGTGAATGCAGGAGAGATTGCGCAGCAGTGTGAGAATAAAAATGCTATTGCTGACAAGGTGCGGGAGGCAAGGATTATGGCAGTGGAGCAGGCTATTAAAGGTTGAATTCTAACAGCCATATCGGCAGTAGGTGCAGTTATTCAATATCGTATTATCATAGAGATATAGGGGCCGCTACCAATTGTGTGTGCTGAAGATGGATTAAAAGGTAGCGTTTCCATATTACCAGGGAGTCCGACTTGCTCAACTTAAAGAAAGCTCCCAGCTGTTTGTTTGACCTCTTCAGCCTGTCGGTTTATTTGGTCAATCAGTTTATCTGCCTTATCTGGGTCAATCCCCAGCGCTTGCCATTCTTCATTGCTAATATCAACCGTGCAGTGTTCGAAAATTCCAAAAGGTCCCAGCACTTTTTCAGCAATGTTCACCATTCTCACTAGTGGCTGCCCGGCTGACGCATGTTCATTTTCAGGGTCATGATGATAGCGCAACACAGCGATGATAGCTTCTGGTAGATTCCATAAATCAAGTTCTGCACCCAGTTCGCAGTGGTTCATTTCCAATAACTCAGCTTCGATCTCAATAGAAGGTCGGTCTTTATTTAAAGAGAAGCGTGTGTGCAATTCATCGCTGCGTATTTGATCAAGATGGTTCAGCACCATATAGCCTATGTCATAGAGCAGCCCAGCCAAGAAAATTTCATCATCAAGCGGGCGTGTATTACGTGGCATAGCAAGAGAAAGCGTTCGTAGCGCAGGAGCAATAGCTAAGCTGTGCAGCCAAAGCCCCTGAATGTCTAGTTTTCCTGCCGGATTAGATATCAATGAAGATATAAACGCAATACCCATAGTGACAGCCTTTACGCGCGTAAAACCGAGCAACATGGCAGAATCTGAGATCGAACTGACCCTTTTGGATGCGCCGAACAGGGGGGTGTTAGCGAGGCCGATGATTTTGGCGGCGATCTGTGGGTCTTGCTCTATTAATTTGAGCATCGCAAGTTCACCTTCAATACTATCTATATTTAGAGCAAGTATTTTTTGAGTGATAATCGGCATGGCGGGTAACATATCTAGATTACGTATAGCATCCTTCAAATTCACTGGTGTAATACCGGTATTCGTGATTTCTCCCATTGATTATTTTTTTATTTTGATTTTGGATCTTTGAAGGCAGCTATTTTAACCAAGTCAAAAATAATGGGTGCTTTTAAATAAGGCTTTGTTCCAAAATCATATTTTTAGACCGTTTCACTGATCGCCATAGCCAGCCACAGTTGGGTTTCGGTCCATTTCCTTTTCCAGGGTCGAGGGCACGAAACAATCGAACTAGCTGGTCAAGTATCACGTGGCCACACCGCGAAACTTTATACCCAGGCTTTGAGCCGGTTGTGATAATCGTTTAATTCTGTACGTGCTAAACAACGTCGACGCAAACTGACAGGTTGACAGCGTGATGTTCGATGCCTAATTTACGTGCTGCGACCGGAAAACTTCTTGCTGCCATCTGTACAAACAACAACGCTCCGTTTTCCCTTGAACGACAACAATAACATTGCTTCATCAGCCTCGGCAAAGCCAGTCAGTGCATGCGGCTGGACGGTAATGGGTGCCGCCAGAAAGGGATGCCGCCAGCGATGTGCGGTGCTGAGGAGAATTCGCAAGTCACTGGCAACCTCTTGCAACATCTGACCGTCCTAAAGTGAATGCGCCTGGTAAAGCCACTTTCCCCTCTCATACAACCGGTTCAACAGGGTGCCGGTCAGTGCGCTAACGACTTGCAACTCTCCCGCCAACGATAGCGTTGCAAATCCGTTGGCGTGGACGTTACAAATCACGAGTTTAGACTTACAGTGTGGGCACGTCGCGCTACATGCCAAGCGCCCCACGATAAACACCGTCGGTGCCACAGCGCAGCCAATTCAATTGTTACACTTTCACGCTGATCGGGAATAAGTTGCCGCAACGCGGCAGCGATTTGCTTCACCTCCGGCCTTCTCATTTCTGCTTCCTGCATGAACAAAAGCACATGCATCGTGACACAGCATTCACTTCAGAGGGGCTCAACAGATGAACTACCAACATGATTTACGAACACATCCATTGATTAATTTAAATCTTTCGGCTTACTTAAACGAACCCTCGTCCTTTCCATAAAGCAGGTAAAAACCACCATAAAAAAACTATAATAATAGCAACAAATGTAGCAATGGTATTCCCTACAAAATGTCCGAAAACTACTGACATTACTAAGTCTGCCCCTAGGACTAAAGCAAAAGATAACGATATAGCTCCCGCGATCATTTGTCGGGTAGCGAACAGTTTAAATTTTAAACGATTATGTAACGGTCGCATCAAGCGATGTTGAACTGCTGGGGCAGTAAACAAAATTAAACTTGCTATAGAAAAGATAAATGTCGCCATAAAAATCCACTTGTCGGTTTGAATGATTTGATAAAACGCACTATTAAATGGCAGCATGATAAGAAAAGCTGTTAAAAGTTGTGATCCAGGTAACAATACTCTTAGCTCACTCAGAGTATCGTTCAAATCACCGTTATTTTTTTTGATCATTTACTTCTCCAAAAAATAATTTTTCGAGTTTTGAAATTATAAAATTTCTTGAGATTGATTTTGATCGGCCATTAGTTAATAGTTTGAAAGGTACGTTCCAACGGCTCTCTACTTATTTCTTAAATACTATTGCAAACATGTTTTTTTTATGCATTATTTATTATCATGCCAATACTTCATTAAAATGAAATAGAAATTTCTATAAAGTTTTTACAGAATGCATTATTTCCTAATCTCTATCAATCAGTGCGTTTTCTACCAGCGCTCTAATAGTTATTTAGTATCGTTAGCATACTTATATTATTTAATATGCAATAATAATATCTGCTCCCTAGTTTGCAGAATCTATAGCAACGGCCCATCCTATTCCGCTCTCACCCACTGTTAATATCGTAACGACATATTAAATTTTTCATTTCCTTATATAAGAGTTGCATCTACTGGGCACCATTTATGACTCTAGTATAGATTGTTGTATTAAAAGTTTGATATGGAATGCAATATTTTTAATCACGTAATTTTCGTTAATTTTCTTTTTATAAACCAGGACGGATTAGATCGCTGCAATCTGATTCATCACAAGCTTATTGGTGAGACCAACCTAATTCATCTAGGTCAGATATCTCGGGCGGACAATCTGGTGCGTCAAGACCTGAAAAAAACCCACAGCCCGGTTCAACATCAAGAACCGAGAGCTCATGGGAAGGGCATGGTTCCTCTGTACATGCTAACACTTATGAACCTGGTGGCTTAGGATCAGATATATATGAAAGAAATCGTTCCAGCTCATCTCGTGGTTCGAGTGATTAGAGTGTCATTTATGTCTTGTAGAATAATAAGCACGTTAAACAATAATGCCAGCTTCAGCTGGCATTATTGTTTTCAAGATTCAAATTGCATACCGAGTTAAAAAATATATTTAAGACTATGTTATATATCGCACAGAACTTAATTTTTAAATTTGCTATTCTAAACATTGGGACCAGATTTAATTTAACTTTTGTAAAGCTATTAAGGTTCCATAATTTTATTTATCAATTTTTCATAATAAACGAAGATATATATGATAATAAAATTAAAATTCTTAGTTATTATTTATTGCTTGGTTTTAAGCTCACAGTGCGTTTAGCTAGAATTAAAACCCATATATTTTTGTAAATAACGAGTGCATTTTTAAATGTATAAAAAAAAGTGGAAGTAAAGTTAAGCATAATATTTTAAATTAAATATAACTTATAAATTATTATTTGGAGAAAAAAATGGCTGACATTAAAAGTTCTTACAGTGAAGTAAATGATATTGATACAGGACCCGGGCCCGAGGTAATGGGTGCGAGCTCACTTATTGGTAATGATGTTTATAATCATTCAAATGAAGATTTAGGTGATATCAAAGAGATTATGTTGGACGTGAGTAGCGGTAAAATTGCTTATGCCGTTTTATCCTTTGGAGGAGTTCTAGGCGTTGGAGAAAAGCTGTTTGCGATACCTTGGAACGCGTTAACATTAGACACAGAAAATGAACGATTTATTCTTAATATTGATAAATCAAAATTTGAAAACGCGCAGGGATTCGATAATGATTTTTGGCCAGCGGCGGCAGATCCAACATGGTCAAATGTATTTTAAACGCATTAGGCTCAATCTTATCTGACAATACAATTGTAAAAGTGAGCGTTACATAATTTCATATTACTGTTGATTCCGTTATCAATCTTAATGAATAGTAACGCTCATGTTTCATACTAGCAACCCAATCATTAAACATAAAGTGAGGATTGCTCAACCTTGCTTCATAACTTCTAAATGTCTCTTAAGTCTGCAAGTTTATGGTCTTATTGATATTTACATTTTATCGTTGTCTAAAACTCTTTTAAATTGATTGTTTGGAAGGATTGACCAAGCGCGAAAACCGATTACTTAAACATAATTTGTACTAGCTCACTATTTACTCTCTTGGACTCAATAATTGACAGCGGTGGTAACTGAAATTGATAGTTGGGTGTAGGAGACTAGATCCGGTATAAGCCGCAACTGTTCGTAAGCCCACTAGGCAAACTCCATAATATGGTAGATGCTTCCTTCCCTTCTCGTTCCCTTTGCCTGCTTACTTTATCCATCTCTCGTACATCCCCAATGTGAGTCCTATCGCACAGACCATGTTCAGAAGGCTTCGTATTATTTTGTAATATATGGTTGAAAATATGCTTAATAACAATGGAAAGTGATGGGTTGGAAGTTAAATCCCCTATTCATCGCATATGACCGGGAGAATATTGATGACTTCAGAAAAGCCAGTAATCGTAATTACCGGTTCAGGCGGTAGAATTGGTGCGGGAATCAATAATGCACTTTGCGAAAAATTTACAATCGTAGGTTTCGAACTGAAATGTCCGGAAAATTCCAATTGTATCTCTGTCGATATTTCGTCCGATGTTGCGGTAACTAATGCCTGCGAACAGTTGCGTCAGCGTTATGGAAATCGCATTGCATCAGTCATACATTTAGCAGCTTTTTACGATTTCTCTGACGATCATAATCCCCTGTACGATGAAGTCAATGTGCGCGGTACGCAACGCTTATTGAAGGCATTGCAATCATTTCAAGTTGAGCAGTTTGTTTATACCAGTACCATGCTGGTACATGCACCGACCGAACCGGGGATCCCAATAAACGAAAATTGGCCCCTAATGCCAAAATGGCCCTATCCGCAATCAAAAGTGGAAGCGGAAAAAGTTGTGCAAACATACAGAGGTCATATACCAACTGTAGTGCTCCGTCTGGCAGGCGTCTATACCGATTGGGGCGAGGTGCCATCCCTGGGAAATCAGATTCAGCGCATATATGAGCGACAATTGCTTAGTCATGTATTCCCTGGGAATACTTCACATGGTCAATCTTTCGTACATCTGGATGATGCAGCATATGCATTCCGCGAGGTAGTTGCACGGCGCGCGCAATTACCTGAAGAAACTACAATATTGATCGGCGAGCCAAATACGGAAAGCTACGAATCTCTTCAAAACTTAATTGGAGGCCTAACTCATGGGCAGCCATGGAGTACTCGACAGATTCCGAAAAGTGTTGCCATTGCTGGGGCGTGGATGCAAAGTACATTGGAAAAGATTGTTCCAGATGCGATAGATCGTGGGATTGAACCTTTTGTTCAACCGTTTATGGTGTCACTGTCTGATGACCATTTTGAGTTGAATATTGCAAGCGCAAAAAAATTGCTCACTTGGCAACCCAAACATACACTGCGTAAAACGTTGCCAAAAATTATCGGCCATCTAAAAAAAGATCCGGTGGAATGGTACAGTCGGAATAAAATTCCGCTGCCAATATGGTTGGAAAATATCAATGATAGTCATCTTCCGAGTGAGACTCTCATTACTCAAAGCAGTGAACAGGAACGCCACGAACACACACAAACGCTTTGGTGCCACTTTGCCAACGTCGCGCTTGGATCTTGGTTAATTTCGAGTCCTTTCACATTCGGCCTATCAGATTCCTGGAGGGTGGAAGAGGCCTTGGTAGCGCCATCCCAGCGAGGTTTGCTTTTCTCCAGTACTTGGATGACGGCAAGCGATGTGATCACCGGTGCATTGATCATATTATTTGGTTTGCTATCCTTATCACGCGACAATGGCTGGGCGCGTTGGGGGACGGCATTTCTAGGTGTCTGGTTGTTGTTTGCACCGCTTATTTTCTGGACTTCGAGCGCGGCAGTCTATGCCAACGATACTTTAGTTGGAGCGCTCGTAATTTTATTTGCAGTGGTAATTTCTCCTCCCCCAGGTGTAAGCCCGATTGCACGAATGACGGGGCCTGATGTACCCCCAGGCTGGAGTTATAATCCCTCTGGAATGACGAATCGTATTCCGATTGTGGCTCTTGCGTTCGTGGGTTTATTTCTTTCGCGCTATATGGCCGCTTTTCAGTTAGGGCATATTGACAGTGTCTGGGATTATTTCTTTAACGAAGGCACTGCACGAATAATTACTTCTGATGTTTCTGAGGCATGGCCGGTCGCTGACGCCGGACTAGGTGCCACAGTTTATGTAATGGAGATTATCACGGGCCTCATCGGAGGCAAACAGCGTTGGCGCAAGATGCCTTGGGTTGTCTTATTATTTGGCATATTGATTGTTCCACTCGGTGTAGTCAGTATTTTCTTCATAATTATCCAACCAATCATTATTGGAACTTGGTGCACACTATGTCTGATCGCATCACTAGCGATGCTGCTTCAGATACCTTATTCGTTTGATGAAATTCTGGCAACGCTACAATTTCTGAAAGAACGCCGGCAAAAAGGCAGATCCATGTGGCATACCTTATGGCACGGTGGCACGATTGAAGGCGGTGAAGTTGATTATTCTAAAGAGTTTGATGCTCCGCTCATGACCGTATTAGACGAAATCATGCAACTCGGTGTTCGTTGGAACTGGACATTAGCCATGAGTGTTGTTATTGGAATAATTCTGATGTCAACACGCTTGATTTTCGATACTTCAGGTATGGCTGCAAATAACGATCATGTAATTGGTTCGCTTGTGATCACATTTTCAATCATGGCTTTTAGTGAAGTTGGACGTCCATTGCGTTTTGCAAACATTATATTTGGCGGATGGCTAATTGCATCGCCTTGGTTGTTAACAGGCTATTCTTCAATGACTGTGGCTTCATCCGTTGTAGCTGGTGTGCTACTAATTTTGTTAGCCATACCGCTCGGTTCAATTAATAGTCATTACGGCGCATGGGATCGCTGGATATCAATGAAGATTATTAAATCCTGACTTAAAAAAGCCGCATTTGTACCATAAGGCTGTCTAAGCTGATTCATTGCGTAGTCGTCCAGGAACGTTCTTACTAAAGACAAAATTGTTAACTCCATTGAGGTCTGCCTCTCGGCGCAATCGTGCAAGCTTAATCATTTGGATTCCGGATTAGATCAAGCGGTTGACGCTGTCCGATGTCAACAAGGCGCGGGCTTAAATTACCAGTGGCACTTAGATCGCCAATCATTTTTTTGTACGCTAGTTAATCGAAAAGTTTGTAAATGTTTTTTTATATCGCGTTTTCTTACATCGTGTGGTAGCGCACAGACATATAGTAGTTTTATTAATAAAGTGGGATCCTGAGTTTGGTCATTTGGGTTGTGAACAGACTCGGCAAAGTGCTTTATTAGCAATAATTGATAGTTGTTAAAAGGTATTTTTCCATAATTTATATATAGGAGCATTTCATGAAAAAGACTATTATTAATTTAGCTGTTGTCTCTTGTTTTACGTTAGCCGCAATATCTGCTCATGCAGATTCAGATAGATCAATGTCTAATAAGTCGATGAAATATGATTCAAGAGATTCGAGTAATCAAGGGTCAGATAAATCCCGTCAATCTGGGACATCCAGGTCAGATAGATCGCGGCAGTCTGGTAATTCAGAATTTGATAGGGACGAATCTGATAGGTTAGACCAATCTGGAGCATCCAGGTCAGATAGATCGCGGCAATCTGATTCTTCAAGAGGTGATAGATCGCGGCAGTCCGATACGACATCAAGAAATGAGGGCTCATGGGAAAGAAATGATCCCTCTTGGGACGGGCATGGAAGTTCTGGACATGCAAGCTCTTATCAACCTGCTGGCTCAGAATCTGATTCATCTGGAGGCAATCGTTCTGGGTCATCTAATAGGTCTGGCTCCAATGACGCGGGATCGAACAGTTCTGGCAATTCTCAACTAGGAAGCTCTAGTGGATCGGGCAGAAGTAGTTCAGCGACTGGAATGTCTGGTTCTGGTTCTGCCAGTTCAGGGGCAGCTGGATCTGGTGGCGGTTCAGGAGGTGCATCTGGTGGAGGTTCCGGAGGTGCATCTGGTGGCGGTGGTCATTAAATTTAAATTATTCAAAGTGAAGATTAGACCACCATTTAGGTGGTCTTTTCATTTTGTGTTATTGAAAAACTTACGAAAGACGAATTCAAATAGTTTAACGTATCAAAAAAATAAGAACAGAAACGTAGGAAGAAAGTGAATAAATTACTGAACACACGCAACACTCTCTCGACTATAAGGAACAAGCAAACTGGCAGGATGAGAAGTCGTTGCAGGGATGCAGTCACTGCGGAAGGAACATTGAGATTCTGGGTCAATATTGGGGATAAATTCAGCCTGCTCCTGTCAGGTCATCATCAATGTTGCTGACTGGGATCGAGATTTCCTTATTTAAACTTAAGGCGAGATCTGGCATAAGCCATAATGAAGCGTGAGCTTCTAATTATGGGTGCTTCTATATCGCGAAGGAGTTGCGGTGTAATAGAGCCATCCTAATGCACGCACGATACGCGCGCGTTAGGCATAATCGGGATTAAAGCTATGAAAACCTTCGCAAATACTCGTCATCCACGGTCAAGTTCGTCATTGCGCTGAATTTTAAAATGCAATGCTTTACGTTAGTGAGAATGGATAAAGGCTGGATTTTTCTGCTGTCTCCCAACCAATCAAGAATTTCATGATCACATAAGAAAAACACGGAAACTTTATTCAGCCCGCCGATGGGTAAGTAAAAGAGCGTTGCATGAATTAGGAAAGTGGCACCTAAAAACGGATCGCGAAAGAACACCTCACAAGAACATCTTCGTTCAGTTTCATATCTGAATTGGAAAATGTTCATTATTCTTAGTTAGTTCAATCTAAACCACAGCTACGACAATTTTCTCATTAAGTTCAAAACTGTAAAGTGTACGCCACCGCACAGACGTACTTATTTGGTCTGTTTAAAAATCACCAAGTATGAACGACATATATTTAATGACCATTCTTTAACTGGAAAAATAAAAGACGTTTGACCTGATACATTTTCCAAAAACAGGAAAGAGTTGGTAATACCTCGTGTATGAACACGCGCTCTCTTATCCAATAGCTAATAAACCACAAAGGAAATCCGATCATGAGTAAAGAAAAAAACAAGAGTAATTTTGGAACTGGTAAACAGGATACAGGTTCGACACAGAAGAGAGATACTGTCCGGGGTGCTGGCGGAGAGTTGCATCAGATTGCTGATGCAGAACACCCCGAGCTCACCACTAATCAGGGTGTTGCGCTTTCCGATAATCAAAACTCACTCAAAGCCAATTCACTAGGCCCTACGCTTCTGGAAGATTTTATACTCCGAGAAAAAATCACTCATTTTGATCATGAGCGAATCCCAGAACGTATCGTTCACGCTCGAGGAACGGGCGTGCACGGATACTTCGAGCTGACCACCTCGTTGGAACAATACACTACCGCCAGGGTACTTACCGAAGTAGGGGAAAAGACCCCGCTGTTTACTCGTATATCAACAGTCGCAGGTGGAGCGGGTTCGGTTGACACCCCACGTGACGTACGTGGATTTGCCGTCAAGTTCTATACCAAAGAAGGAAATTGGGACTTGGTTGGCAACAACATTCCAGTGTTCTTTATTCAGGATGCCATAAAATTTCCCGACCTCGTCCATGCAGTAAAGATGGAACCCGATCGTGGCTTTCCCCAATCGGCAACAGCGCATGACACTTTCTGGGATTTCATATCGCTTACGCCTGAATCCATGCATATGGTTATGTGGATCATGTCTGATCGCACATTGCCGCGTTCTCTGCGTATGATCGAAGGCTTTGGGGTCCATAGTTTCCGACTGATAAACGACGCAGGCGAATCAACCTTCGTCAAATTTCATTGGCGTCCAAAGCTCGGTTTGCAGTCCACCATTTGGGATGAAACCGTCAAGATTTCCGGCGCGGATCAAGACTTTCATCGACGCGACATGTTCGAGTCCATTCAAGCTGGCAATTTCCCTGAATGGGAATTATCGGTACAACTTTTCACCCAGGAGGAAGCAGACAGCTTCCCGTTCGATCATCTAGACGCGACCAAGCTGATTCCTGAAGAATTGGTGCCCTTGAAAGTGATCGGTCGAATGGTACTGGATCGTTGGCCCAACAATTTTTTTGCTGAGACTGAACAGGTTGCTTTCTGTCCTTCTCATGTCGTGCCAGGGATCGATTTCTCAAACGATCCTTTGTTGCAAGGACGTTTATTTTCCTATTTGGACACGCAGCTTTCTCGCCTGGGTTCACCCAATTTTCACCAGATTCCTGTCAACGCGCCCAAGTGCCCATTCTCCAACCATCAACGCGACGGACACATGCAAATGGCACAACCAACGGGTCGTGTGGCGTATGAGCCCAACTCCTTGTCGGAAAACTCACCACGAGAAACGCCGACCAAGGGATTTCATAGCGCTGTAACAGTTGAAAATGGAGAGAAAAAACGCATCCGTGCCGAGAGTTTCGCCGACCATTACAGTCAGGCAAGGCAGTTTTATCTCAGTCAAACCGCTTATGAACAGGCGCACATTGCCTCGGCGTTAGTATTTGAGCTTTCCAAAGTCGAACATGTGCACGTTCGCAAAGCGATGGTCGGGCATCTGCGACATATCGAAGAAGACCTCGCCAAACGGGTCGCCACGGGTCTTGCATTCGACAAAATGCCCGACGCACCGGTGGCGGCCGCGTCTGTTAAAGAATTGGATACTTCACCCGCATTGCAGATAATCGGCAAGATGAAAGATACACTTATGGGCCGCGCGATTGGTATTCTGATCGCGGATGGTTCAGACGGCTCGGTCATCGAGAATATTAAAAAGGCGGCGACAGATGCAGGTGCTAGCGTGAAAATTGTCGCCCCGAAAGTGGGCGGCGCCAAACTTGGTGATGGCTCAATGATAGAGGTTGACGCACAACTAGCTGGTACACCCTCTGTGCTATTTGACGCAGTCGCAGTCATCCTATCCGACGAGGGCGCGAAAACACTGTCGATGGAAAGCGCCGCGATTGATTTTGTACGAGATGCTTTCGGTCACCTTAAGGCAATCGCCGTCGACAAAGGGGGACAAATACTTTTGAAAAAAGCGAATGTCGGACAAGACAAAGGAGTGCTGGATACCAACGATAAAGACGCGTTTATTGCTGCAGCAAAGACACGCCAATGGGATCGAGAAAAATCGGTTCGAACATTGGCATAGCATACGGTTGTGCGCCCGAAAAAAAAGGGCGCCTATGGTGTTCAGTAATGATAGACCCTATGTTCGGTTACCAGGGAGTCTCAGATGGACTACTTAGCACTTGCGGCTATTTCAGAATTACCCTGACCTTCGCGGCCATGGCTGGTCATGTTAACCATGGAATTACCACAAGATGGTTACCAATGCCGACGAACTCTCATAACTCATCGGAACGGTTGCCCTGAAGAATGCCGTACTGATGGGGTTTATTTTATCCCTACGAGGTTTAAAGAACACCTTTCACGTATTTATGTGTTCTCCACTCTATTTTAATCTGTGATTAAAAAGTACGACGTGACAATAATTGCTTCTTTC
>JBDSEJ010000256.1:0-2341 GCA_039920105.1 Candidatus Nitrotoga sp.
AACGATCATGCGCTATTTGATTCTCGCCGCTGGCATGGGCAAACGCATGGGCAACGCTCATGCGGGCCTCCCGAAATGTCTGATCGATATCAATGGCGAGTTGTTGATCGAACGGCTACTGTGGCAAATTCGACAGTACGATGCTTGGGCCGATATTCACGTTGTACTGGGGTATAAGAGCGAGGTCATCACACCGCTGGTTGATGGCTGTAAGATCATTGTCAATCCATTCTTCGACATCACCGGGATCAACGCTTCGCTGTGGTTTGCGCGCGCATCGTTTGATCAGCCGCTAATGGTGATCCACGGAGATGTCGTGCTGTCGGATGAACTGGCGGACAAGCTTTTTACGATGGAAGCCGAATCGCTGGTGACCTATGACAGTAGCGTCCTTGATCCGAAGGAAATAAACATTACGGTGGCGGACGGTCGCGTCACGCGTTTCGGCGTCAACTTTTCTGGCTACAGCGGAGCCTACGCGGGCGTGTTCAAGCTTTCGGCACACGCTGCGCGGCTATTTGCAGACACGATCGATCGCCGCGTGCGTCGAGGATTTAATGAATCACGCACGTATTATTTTTTCGTCATGCGCAAGCTGATCGCGGACTCCGATGTTTTATTTGTGCCTTTTGACTTTGCTTGCTATCGCTGGAAGGAAATCGATTACTTTGAGGACATCGCGGTCGCCAGGACGCGGATCGACGGACGAGGCAACGCCGATGCATGCTAGCGGCTACTTGCACGATATTCTGGACGAAGACACTGGCGTCTTGGACTGTACCATCCTCGATGCCGGTCCTCTTCAAGTGGATCAATGCGAATTTGCCACCGCGATCCGGTCGATCCTGGAAGGGCAAGTTGCTGAGCTCGCCCGCGACCGTAACGCGATATGCTACCGCGTCAGCCTTTTTGGGCGCAAAGGAACGTCAGGTACCGCGATAGTAAAAGTGCCTCGGCCGGGCTTACAGCGAACTAACGACGACGCTACACTGGCGTGGGAGGCCAAAATGCTCCTTTTGCTTCCCGACGCGGGCATCACGGATGCGCCCACACTAACGGCGCGAATTGGAGCTGCAGGCAGCTACTACCTTTTTATGACCGAGTTGACGGGCAAACATCCGGATCCCCGAATGCATCCGCTCGATGCCCGGCAGTTGTGTGCGATTCTCGACCGCTTATACGTGATGGACCGCCTGGGCTTTATGCACTATGACCTCAAAACCGCGAACATATTAGTTGATGACGATCGAGTGGGGTTCATCGACTTCGAGTTTGCCCGGTTCGAGAGTTACTGCAATAAAGTCGTGCCGACGACTACGGCTTTCTGCGAACATTTTAATGTTTCCTGCAATCCTTTCTTCCCGGCACGGTCGAATGTCGTAAATTTCGAGTTTCGGGCGTTACATCGCTACCTGTTTGAGCTCGGCAATATGAAGTCCGCTTTAGCTGCCAGCGACTTGTTTCGAGCCTGGTTGCGCGCTAAGTCTGCCTACCATCGACGGATGGCGGATTTTTTCGTAGAGCTCAGTGAAGCATCAGTCGAGCGAGCTGCCATTGCTGGCGGTATTGCAACAAATAAGGATCCCGGTACATTGCTCGCGGCAGCAACACACGGGAGTGTGCTCGCGATGCTGTTTAAGCAGCCGTGCGATGTCGTGGCTAAGGTCGAGCGGTCACTGATGGCATTTCGTTGCGCCGTTTTTGAGCGGCAAGCGGCCGAGACTAAACGGCTGAAACACGCGATTCTGACCGTAATTAGCCATGATGCCGCTCACGCCGATGCACTACCCGACGCGTATAGGCTGGCCATGATTAGAGTGCTGGACATGGTGGGTCGTAGCGTCCATCCATCCAGCTGATAATGGACAGTGACAATTCACAGCAAGTAAAATATGCCAATGAAACGGAAGCTTAAATAAAGATCACCGCATACAGTCATTACAGTATTTCGCTCTTTTCAATCGGCCTGTGCAAGACATATCTAAAACGTTTGAGGATGAGCCCGAAATTGGTTTCACTGCACTTGTAACCCAAAATACCATCTCTAATGTTCCGCCAAAAAATACCTTGATCTGAACCAAAGTATTTAGCATTGCTTCTCATAGGCAGTCAGCATGCTTCGTATAATGACTGACCAAGCAAATCAATCTCAAACTCATTCATGTTTGAAATACTGCTGTCATTCAAAAATACCACGTTGATAAAGGCTGCAGTTGTCAACGCTAAATAGAAATGTCCCCTTGCCTGCAAAGTAGAAATGTCCCCTTTGTCTGTTTTGTTACCGTTACCGCGGAACGTGACGCCCATCGGTGGCGGACTTGCCGATGGGCATATTTTTCCA
>JBDSEJ010000257.1:0-10440 GCA_039920105.1 Candidatus Nitrotoga sp.
AGACTTACCGACAAATTTCAGTAGCGTCTCATCACCCGGGCACCAATCAAAACCATAGGTTTCTTCCCGACTTTTGGCTGGGCAATTTGGACTGCCCGGGGTGCAGCAGCCGGGATCATTTATTAACCCCCATGTTTGAAAACGCTGTTCGCGCTGGTCGCCGCGCAACACCCGGAACCAATCGATTAATACGCCGACACGCTGCTGAAAAGTGTAAGTATGAAAACGCTCATTGCCTGCGGTGGCCTTGAACCAAATTTCGCGTCCCGCGCGCGCACTTGGACTGAGGCCGATTTCGCCAGCATGAAACCCATTATCGGTATAGGCGCCATTCTGTTGACTGACCATTTGCACTTGTGCA
The DNA here is from genome assembly GCA_039920105.1 of Candidatus Nitrotoga sp. GTDB lineage: Bacteria > Pseudomonadota > Gammaproteobacteria > Burkholderiales > Gallionellaceae > Nitrotoga. The sequence goes on from JBDSEJ010000257.1 coordinate 362, forward strand.
ACGGATGGCTGAGTTGCAGTCTCTGCCTGTGCTATCTCGGGTTGATTTGTGAACCATGCCAGTGTAGCAATGGCTGCAACGGCCATTGTGGCGAGCCAGATTGATGTTTTCATGCTCTTCCCTTTCCTTATTTACTGTTTTTTGAATTACGCACGCTACGTAACTACAGTTTTGTGTTTTGGGCGGGCGAGAGAAGCTGGGTTGTGAATATTCACCTGCCTGGAAACAATCAGAACCTGGCTCCTTAAATCCTATAATCGGTTTATAAGGAAAACGCCTGACGCATGCCCCTGCTACCCATTTGACCGCTCGAATCAACGTTGGAGGGAACGGGTTGTCACTACTGCATCCTGACTATCTGGCAACTCAATGATGGCGGCCCCTGCATCTGAGCTCGTAGTAATAACGTAATGGGCGAGACAAGTGCGCTACCATCCCATTTCGGCATCTTTTCGGCAACTGAGAAAACCGATAGGTCAAACAGTTACAGCCAACGATTTTCTCAGGCAGAAATCTCATCAATCACAATCCGCCCCCAATTGCGTTTTTTTTCACTTTGACTCGACATTTACTTCACTGGCGCCATCAAGTGCTGGTAAGGTGTATCTGGGAACATCACGTAGGGAACAGAAGTATCTGGGTCGGCGCTCTTAGGATATGTATCATAGAAGCTGGCGTCTGCACCTACGATCATCACGTGAGGCCCTGTCTTGATCCAATTATTTTTGGCATTGGGCTTGGTCGCAAAGGGGTCGGTATTGCTGGCGTCCGTTCCACCGGAGAGCATGTACATAAAACCAATTTTCCCTGGGGTGGGGTTCGTATGCGCGATCCACGCATGGACCCATTCCATGGCGTTTATATCCATGCACATGGGGTCGGGCCCGGGAGTCCCAGGATTATCCGGCATGCAGGTGAAACCGTTTGTTCCTTTGCGCAGTGTACGCATTTTTCCGTCTGCCTCCATGGCCACGATGGTTGCACCCTTCGCAACCTTGGACGGCGCCGCGGACATCGCGCTTGCGATCATTTTTTTATCGCTGGAAGACACCTTCTCTAATGCTGCATAGGCACTCGTTGCTATTGTAGACAATACTACGACTCCCACCATACCCCTTGTAATTTTGTTCAGTTGATACATCGTAGTCTCCTTAGTTTGACTGTGATAAAACAGGAACTTTTAAAAAACTTATCAATTACTAAAAAACTAAACACCGGCTGGTCATAACCTCTTTTGGCAAATTTTATGGTAATTAATACTACTTGCATGAAACGAAAATGGAATAAGCAATTTGCTTATTTTTATAGGGAAAAACGCGTTTTTTACTTCAGCTTTACTGCATGAATAGGCCTACTTAAGAAGTATGACAACTTCCTAAAATGAAAGAAATGGCACTTGTGGAGGATTTTATAACTTACAAAATTTCTAACATTTTTGCTAAGCGATTTTGTTGAATTTATTCGTGCAGCGTCATTAAGTGAGGATAGAAAAGCGTTGAAGAGTTTGTTGCAAGAGGAAGCCTGGGGGCAATAAAAAGCGTATGAGATCGTTCATGCGGTTATTGGCATGTATAAAGAATTTATTCGATTAGAAGACTCGAATGAACGTCTCGAAAATTCGGCCACACAATCTTTGTGCCAAACCATGCTGACCACCTATAGCTATACGAAATAACTTCATTCGACTCATATTTTATAATTTTTGGTGTCACTACTAAGGTTTTATTGCACAATAGTCGGTGATTGAATTGAGCAGGGAGCAAACAAAAAAGGCCCTTTCGGACCTTTTTTGTTTGCTTTTTCCATGAACTGCAATAGTAGTTTTTAACTAACTTGGCACAAGTTTCATTTTCCAATACAACCCACAAATGCCTCTATATATCCAGGTTTTTAGCTCCCAGAGCATTCTGTTCAATAAAGGCACGGCGAGGTTCCACTATATCTCCCATCAATGTTGTAAAAGTCTCGTCTGCTGCAATCGTGTCTTCAATTTGTACGCGCAATAAGATACGGTTGTTTATGTCCATAGTCGTTTCCCACAATTGCTCTGGATTCATTTCTCCCAACCCCTTATAGCGTTGAATACTAACTCCACGTTTAGCCTCTTCCAACAACCATTCGATGGTTTGCTTGAAATCGGTTACAGGTTTGCGCTGTTCACCTCGCTTGATGTATGCGCTTTTACCCAACAATCCATTCAAAGCAAGTGCTGTTTGTTTAATTTGGGTGTAATCGCCACTTAGCAGAAAGCTTGGCTCAATGTAGCTTACGGAATAATTACCATGAAAATGCTTTTCTAAACGTAAACGGTGTTCATCATTGGCCGGATTTATATCCGCTTTCACAATTATTTCAGGGCCACAAACCTGTTGCAGGCTTATCGCACTTTGTTCTGCTTGTTCAGCATTTTCCAATTGAATATCTGGCTGTTTGAGCATCGCATGCAGGGCTTCCTTCGCGATAACTCGGGACAAGCGATCTATTATGGCTTCTGCAAGGAAATATTCTTTTGCCAAATGCTCGAGTGTTTCAACTTTTAATGCTGGTAAATCCTGATCAGGATATAGCTCGGCGTTAACAAGAGCTGACCGAAGCATAAATGTTTTCATTTCATGATCGTCTTTTAAATAACGTTCTTCTTTGCCTTGCTTGACTTTATAAAGTGGCGGTTGTGCAATATACACATGGCCGCGCTCGACCAACTCTGGCATTTGGCGGTAGAAGAATGTCAACAGCAATGTCCGTATATGTGAGCCGTCTACATCAGCGTCTGTCATAACAATGATTCGGTGATAACGTAATTTATCAGGGTTGTATTCATCCCGACCAATACCAGTACCCAAAACTGTGATCAGCGTTGCAATTTCCTGTGAAGAAATTATTTTTTCAAAGCGCGCTCTTTCAACATTTAATATTTTTCCTTTAAGAGGCAATATAGCTTGAAACTTACGGTCACGCCCTTGTTTTGCCGAGCCTCCGGCTGAATCACCCTCAACTAGATATAACTCAGATTGTGCCGGATCTTTTTCCTGGCAATCAGCTAACTTACCTGGTAACCCCATACCGTCCAACACCCCTTTACGACGAGTCAATTCACGAGCTTTACGTGCAGCTTCTCTGGCACGGGCAGAATCTACAATTTTTCCAACGATTACTTTCGCATCATTTGGGTTCTCTAACAGAAATGCCATTAATTGTTGACTAACTACCTCTTCTACAACCGGCCTGATTTCAGAAGAAACTAACTTATCTTTGGTTTGTGAAGAAAACTTCGGGTCAGGCAGCTTTACCGAAAGTATTGCGGTTAATCCTTCACGCATATCATCACCGGTTGTTTCAACTTTGGCTTTTTTAGCAATATCCTCAGATTCGATGTATTGATTCAAAGTACGAGTCATTGCAGTACGCATAGCTGTCAGATGAGTTCCGCCGTCACGCTGTGGGATATTATTAGTAAAGCATTGCACAGCTTCCTGATAAGAGTCATTCCATTGCATGGAAATTTCAGCTGTTATTCCTTCTTTTTCAATTAACGTATAAAAGATGTTTTTATGAAGAACATTTTTGTTCCTATTCATATATTCTACAAAACCTTTTACTCCGCCAGTAAATGAAAAAAGTTCTTCTTTACCATTCCGCTTATCTATCAAGGAAACCTTTACGCCATTATTTAAAAAAGATAGTTCACGTAATCGTTTAGCCAAAATATCGAAATGAAATTCGACTAGTCCGAAAACTTCCTTACCAGGCAGAAAATGAACTTCCGTGCCGCGTTTATTTGTCTCGCCTATTACCCTGAGGGGTGCAACTGGTTCTCCTGAACGGAATTCAATGAAATGGATTTTATTGTCTCTGTGGATTGTCAATCGTAACCATTCGGACAATGCATTCACTACCGAGACACCCACTCCATGTAATCCACCTGAAACCTTATAAGAGTTGCCGTCAAATTTACCGCCGGCATGTAATACCGTCATTATTACTTCTGCTGCAGAACGATTTTCCTCTTCATGAATATCTGTTGGAATGCCACGTCCATTATCTGTCACGCTAATTGAATTATCTGGATGAATAATTACTGATATTTCGTTGCAAAAACCTGCTAATGCCTCATCAACGGCATTATCAACTGCCTCGAAGACCATGTGATGCAAACCGCTACCATCGTTAGTGTCACCAATATACATGCCTGGACGTTTTCTAACTGCTTCCAGCCCCTTGAGAACTTTGATGCTAGTGGAGTTATATTCATTCATTATTTTTCTTTCATTTGTTTCACGTGGAACACTAAGAATGCATCCGCGAATACTACTCAATTCGCATGATTTTTTTTAATGTTATAAACAAGTTGTAATAAGACGATTAACTTTGTCAATAATGCGTAAACAATCAGTTTTCGTTTATTTTAGTACTTATTACTTGCACGGCAATTTAAATAGTTACCGTGTATCAATAGATTAACTTTTCTTGGTTTTTAAAAAAATTATTCGTTATTAAATGCGCATCGGCATAACAACGTATTTAAATTCATCATTATCCGGAATTGTGATCAAGATACTACTATTTGCATCACCAAATGAAAATGTTACTGTTTCTGTCTCAATATTATTCAATCCATCCATCAAATAATTAACGTTAAAACCAACATCAAGTGCAATTCCTTGATAGTTTATTTCCATGTCTTCCTGCGCTTCTTCCTGTTCACTATTATTACTTATGATACGCAAATTATTCTCTGTCAGGACAAAACGTACCCCCCTGAATTTTTCATTGGATAAAATTGCTGCACGTTGTAATGCTTGTAATATTTCGATTCTATTTAACGTAATCTGATTACTGTAACTTGGAATAACACGTTCATAATCCGGGAATTTTCCATCAATTACCTTAGAAATTAAAATAATATCTGAAAAATTCATGCGGACCTGATTTTCAGCCAGTTCAAATGTAATTTCTTCTTCCGTTTCAGCTAAAAGTTTAATTAGTTCATTTACCGTTTTTCTGGGTAATATAATTTCACTTTTCGGATATTCTTGCTCAAGCTTAGTAATAACATAAGCCAGGCGATGCCCATCTGTCGCTATCAGTTTTAAATAATTTCCGTCAATAACTAATAAAACGCCCTTCAAATAATAACGAATGTCTTGCTGTGCAATGGCATATTGAACCATGCCTAATAGTTTCTTAAGTTTTCCTTGTTCAATTTGAATTTTTATAGCCTGATCTAATTGTTCCAAAACTTTTGGAAAGTCCTTAGCAGGTAAAGTTTGCAAAGTAAATTTACTTTTATTTACTTTTACTAAAAGGCGATTGTCATTTATGTCAAGTGAAACTTTACTTTCTTCGGGTAAAACTTTAAGAATTTCCTGTAACTTTTTAGCAGCGACAGTTATTGATGTATCCGGGCTTGCTTGATTAAGATCAGTAAATTGCGTTGCAATTTGAATTTCAAGATCAGTTGCTACAAAACGGATAGTGGATCCAATTTTTTCAATTAATACATTAGATAAAATTGGGAGGGGTTGCTTACGTTCTACTATCCCTATAATTTTCTGAAGGGGTGTTAATAAATTGTTCTTTTCAATTTTTTCAATAAACATCTTTTATATATCCTTAGTAATAACAATAATAGATATTAGATATAGTGAATAACATAGTTTTTTTATTTGTTTATAAGAGATTAGAGTTACTAAAAAGATGTGGATAAATATAGTTTTTAATAATGTAATTTTTGTGGATAGTTTTTAAAAACGTAATTTTTAGAATAGTTACTCACAAAGTAACCACACTGTTAATTAAGTTAACTAATAATATTAGTTTCGTAATGTTTGATTAAGTAAGCTGAAATCTGCATTAAGTGGAGAGTCTAAATTACGTAAGCTTTCAATAGTCTTACATGCATACATAACTGTTGTGTGGTCACGTCCACCAAAAGCTGCTCCAATTTCCGGTAAGCTTAATTGGGTTAATTCCCTTGCTAAACACATTGCAATTTGTCTAGGTCTGGCAATTATGCGCGTACGCTTTTTGGAAAGAAGATCAGAAACTTTGATTCGGTAAAAGTCAGCTACAGTTTTTTGAATATTCTCAATAGAAATTTGCTTATTTTGAGAAGCCAGCAGGTCTTTAAGTGCTTCCTTTGCAAGTTCTACAGAGATCGTGCGTTTATGAAATTTAGAATAAGCCTCAATGCGTTTAAGTGCACCTTCTAATTCACGGATATTAGATCTGATATGCTTGGCAATAAAAAAAGCAACATCCTCACTTATCGGATTGCTGGAAATAGCAGCTTTCTGTAGCAAAATTGCTACTCGCATTTCCAAACCAGGTGGTTCAACAGCTACTGTTAATCCCCAGCTGAACCTGGAAGTAAGTCGAGGCGTCATTCCAGAAATTTCTTTTGGGAAGGTGTCGCATGTGATTACAACTTGTTTATGTCCATCAATCAATGAATTGAGAGTATAGAAAAACTCTTGTTGGGTTCCTGTTTTATCAGCGATAAATTGTATATCGTCAATTAATAGCAGATCTAATGAGTTGTAGAATTGTTTGAATTCATCAAATTTTTTAGTTTGAAACGCGCGGACAACATCTGAAATATAATTAGTTGCATGAACATAACAAATTTTTGCCTGTATATTTTCATGCTTTATATGATTTCCAATAGCTTGGATTAAGTGAGTTTTTCCTAATCCAACCCCACCGTAAATAAATAATGGGTTGTACGTTGTACCGGGAGTTTCAGCAACTTGTATTGCTGCAGCATGAGCCAATTGGTTAGCTTTACCAGTAACAAAATTTTCGAAAGATAACAAAGGATTAAGTTTGTTTTGATTCTTTTGCTTATGGATTGCAGGTTGAGATACAGTTGGAATATTATTAGCTATATCTATAGGTAACTTTGATGGGAGTAAATTGATATGCTTCTCTTCAATACGCAAATCGAAATTTGGCAGACAAGAGAGGTATAACTCTGCTTGTTTTGAAATCTCAGGTAAAAACCGCTCCTGTACAATTTTTAAAGTAAAGCTATTAGGTGCAGTCAAGGTAATTTTATTACCTTGAATTTCGAAAACTAGAGGTTTAATCCAAGAATTAAATTGTTGAGAGGTAAGCGTACCTTCAAAAAAATGAAGACAGGAATTCCATAATGTTTTGTCTTGCATAATTTTCAGATGTCAATGCAAAAAAATTATTGAACATTCTACTACATACGAGGGATAAAGTTATTAACAGCAGATAATATATTGATTTAAATACTTAAGTCATAAAGATATATGAAGATTGATAAGATCGGATAACATATTTGTTCGTATACAACGAAAAAATAAGCTTGACATACACCCCCGTAAATAATGTAATAGCGGGCTTTAAAGTATTTATTATAAATTAGGGGTATAAACAATGAAACGTACATATCAACCATACGTCACTAAAAGGAAACGGACTCATGGATTTCTGGTTCGCATGAGAACTAAGGGAGGAAGAGCAATTATAGCGGCTCGTAGAGCTAAAGGCCGAGTGCGCCTTGCCGTGTAATGCCAAACAAACTTTATCTTCATGTCGCCGGATAAAGGAGCCTAAAGAGTTCGATTTGGCGCTTCGTGCCGATTGTTTGACTAATAAATGGTTTACAGTCTATATACGAAAAAATGAAAATGGCTATTCCCGTCTAGGGGTAATAGCCAGCAAAAGAAGCATGCCAAGGGCAGTGTCTAGAAATTTCGCCAAGAGACTGATTAGAAACATATTTAGAATAAATTTTTCAGCCATGCACTCGGTAGATATAGTGGTGCGGGCAAAGCGGCAGTTTAATCCAGAAACTGCGGTTGAAGGTCGATTGGCCTTGTTGCAGTTATTTCAATGTGTCCGCATGTGATGCGGCAACTCTTAATCAGGTTGATAGCTCTATATCAATATTTTCTGAGTCCGCTCATGCCACCGACCTGTCGTTTTACTCCAAGTTGTTCTCAATATGCTCGTGAGGTTATCTCTAAACACGGTGCTTGGTGTGGTATTTGGTTGAGCATAAAACGGGTGATTCGTTGCAACCCCTGGAATCCAGGTGGTTATGATCCCGCCCCATAGATTTATATAGGCGAACCATATGGATTTTCAGAAGCTTTTCAGGCTATTCTTTTTTTTGACTTTCTCAATATCAATCATAATGCTGTGGGAAAGTTGGCAACGCACTCAGCGACCAGTAGTGCCAGCTACCGTGCCGAAAGTTGTTGTTCCAGCAGTTAGTACACCCGATATTACAGCTACGGTTAGTCCTGATGCAATTGCAGTTGCCACCCAGGAAAAGACTGAAGCTGGCAAAAAAATTATTGTAAAAACAGATTATCTAACCGCAGAAATTAACACTGTAGGCGGGGACTTGACTCGTTTGGAATTTTTGCAGCAGCGTGATAGCAAAAACAAAGATAAACCGTTCGTATTACTTCAAAAACAGGGAGAGCACACGTATGTTGCCCAGACGGGTTTACTTGGCGCTGGGTTACCCAAGCACAATACGGTATTCACGGCCGAGGCTAATAAATATCTGTTAACCGAAGATAAAGACACAATCGAAGTACGATTACATGCAACAAATGTTGACGGTGCAAAAGTTAGTAAATTCTATGTATTTCATCGAGGTGGTTACTTGATAGATGTAGGCTACGAAATCGAAAATACAGGAAGCATTCCGATTTCACCGTCTGCTTATTTTCAGTTGGTGCGTGACAATTCTTCACCCGAAGGTACGTCAATGTTTTTGCCCACTTACACAGGTACTGCAATATATACAGAGAAGGATAAGTTTCAGAAGGTGGGCTTTCCAGAAATTGAGAAGGGCAATGCCAAGCATTCTAAAAGTGATAACAATGGTTGGGTAGGCATGCTGCAACACTATTTTGTTGCAGCATGGTTACCCAAGGACAACATTCAGCGAGAGTTTTACACTAGGCAGCCTCAAGAAGGGCTTTATTCGGTCGGCGTTATTTTACCAATAGCGGCTATTGCTCCAGGTCAGACAGCAAAGGTTAATGTACCTTTTTATGCGGGACCGGCTCAAACCTTGCTGGATGATATCGCACCAGGATTGGGGTTAACAGTAGATTATGGCTGGTTGACAATCATTTCCACCCCATTGTTCTGGTTGCTTTCATATCTGCATGGCTGGGTATATAACTGGGGCGTTGCCATTATCTTATTGACTGTTTTTATCAAGTTGTTATTTTTTCCATTGTCTGCTGCCAGTTATCGTTCCATGGGAAAAATGCGGGTAGTGGCGCCTAAACTGGAGAAAATAAAGCAGCAATGCGGAGATGACCGCGAGCGTCTTCACAAAGCCATGATGGAATTGTATAAGACAGAGAAAATTAATCCGCTCGGAGGATGTTTGCCGATGATTGTTCAAATACCAGTATTTATCGCACTATACTGGGCCATTCTTGCAAGTGTAGAACTACGTTATGCTCCGTTTTTTGGCTGGATTACTGATTTGTCGGTTCCTGATCCGTATTATGTTTTACCGTTAATCATGGGCGCTACCATGATAATTCAAAGTAAGTTAAACCCTGTTCCCTCTGACCCGTTGCAAGCAAAGCTAATGAAGTTATTGCCAATTATATTTAGCGTTGTGTTTTTCTTTTTCCCGGCAGGGCTGGTGCTGTATTCCATTGTAAACAATATACTTTCCATTGTTCAACAATGGTACATTACGCGTGGACTGGAGGCTAATGTCAAAGGTATTGCTAAAGCCTGATGTTATAGCCGCTATCGCTACTCCTCATGGACAAGGTGGTATCGGCGTGGTCAGGCTTTCCGGGCATGGCCTTTCATTATATGCACAAACTCTTTTAGGAAAAGTACCTGTCCCGCGACATGCGACTTTTGCTTCTTTTCTGGATGCACAAAGTCAGGTTTTGGATCAGGGTATTGCTTTGTTTTTTCCATCCCCACATTCCTACACTGGTGAAGACATTTTAGAATTGCAGGGGCACGGTGGCACAGCCATACTGCAATTGGTGTTGCAGCGCTGTCTTGAAATTGGAGCTCGCCTCGCCCAGCCGGGTGAATTTACACAGCGTGCA
>JBDSEJ010000258.1:0-3658 GCA_039920105.1 Candidatus Nitrotoga sp.
CAGTTGCCGTTACCCCCCTATATCACTCATCCAGCTAATGCCGAAGACGAAGAGCGATATCAGACGGTATATGCATGTCAGCCCGGTTCGGTAGCTGCGCCCACGGCAGGGCTGCATTTCGATGACGCAATGCTGGCCGTCTTACGCGCCCAAGGCACGCAACTCGCCTATCTAACGTTACATGTCGGCGCAGGAACTTTTCAGCCAGTGCGTGTAGATAATGTCCGTGATCATCTGATGCACAGCGAACGTTATGCCATCCCACAAGCAACAGTGGATGCCATTTTGCAGGCCCGGGCGCGGGGCGGGCGGGTGATCGCAGTGGGCACTACCAGTTTACGTGCGCTGGAAAGCGCAGCACAACAAGGCAAGTTACGTGCAGGGGAGGGTGAAACCAGTATTTTCATCACGCCGGGTTACCAGTTTAATGTGGTGGATGTTTTACTGACTAATTTCCATTTACCCAAGTCCACCCTGCTGATGCTGGTATGCGCTTTCGGAGGGATGGAAGCAATGCTCGCGGCCTATAAACATGCAGTGGAACGGCAATACCGTTTTTTCAGTTATGGCGATGCCATGCTGATTGAACGGTAGTCTGTTTAAGTAAGTAAGCTTTCAGGACTCTTCTCAATATAAGGAATAATTCAGAGTTTGCTTTGCATGAATGAGACATTCAGTACAAACCAGACAGAGATGTATAGATAAGTTACAGTTAATAAATAGAGTGTTTAATCTAGCTACCTACGTACGTTTGCTCAGTGCGAAAAGTTGTAATGCTTTACACGTAGCTTCTCGCGGACATGGGCAAACAGTTCGGACGCGGAATTAGTTGAAGTATTGTCTGGCATATTTAAGTTGTACTAAAAATTAATAACTGCATGATAAAATAGTAAAAAAGTTGATAATAAATGGTTGATGCAATGTTTTGCGTCAATTAGGATTTCTACTTTATGGTATACGCCCTGAAACCACATGGCTTCCAACCTCCCAATTTATGGCGAAGGCTTCGTGTTACGCGAAGTTCAGGCGTCGGACGCGCATGCGTTAGCGGCAATTGAGTTCGATCCGGAAGTAAAGCGCTATCTGGCGGTACCAAGTACGCCAAAGGACGAATGGCTGCAAAAGTTCGATCCAGCGCTAATTTGCGGTCTAGCCATCGTGACATCGGATGGGCAGATTGCTGGGTTAGCATCGCTCACCCGCGTTTCGAGAAGATTTGATCGCGAAATCCGCATTGTTCTCGGAAGTCAGCATCAGAAACGCGGCCTCGGAACGGGCGTAGTCAAAGAGCTCCTGGCTCTCGCATTCGACAAGCCGTTCATTCGTGCCATCGTAGCTCACGTACATCCAAAGAACGAAGGTAGCCTCCGTTTGCTGCGTGCATTGCGTTTCCGCCGCCGTCCGCAGAAGGTCCAGAATGGCAAGGCGGCCATCTGATCTATCGACTCACAAGGGGGGCGCATAACCCTGTGCCGCAGCTGACGCCGGCAGACTGCACCGCTGTGCTCCACGATAAGTTTCAATGAGCATACCTACAGCATCATATGAATCCATTGCACATGATTACAGCTCTGCAATAGAGTGGATGGGATATCTTGGGGTTAAAGTTACATCAGGTCGCACAACTCATTACAAAAGAGTCATTGAGTATTGGAAAAATGCATATAAGGGTGCACCAGAAAATGAAGTAAAAGTTGCATTCCCTGATTTTGTTAGCTCAATGTTTGAAATTAATGAATTTATAGATATATATAATGCTTTCAAGAATGAGCCAGTTGAAAAATTGGCAAGCATAAGAGATAAATTAACAAAAGGTGTAAATGGCCCTGTTAATTCAGTTGATGAAACACCCAAGACCACTACCGCTAGGAATTTTATTTTTGAGACGCTAATGGCCGCACGTTCACACCATCCTCATAGAGGTGTTTCTGCAATATTAGATGCTGAATCAGATACTGCAATATCTATAAATAACAAAATGCTTTGGGTCGAGTGTAAAAGAATTACATCTTTAACTAAAATCGAATCAAATATTAAAATAGCATCTAGTAAATTAGAAAACATTCTGACTCAAAAGAGAGGTTCTAGACATCGAGGAATTGTGGCTATCGACGTTACAAAAATACTAAATCCAAATGATCACTTATTTGTCCAGAATAATGATCTAATGCTTTTAGAATCAACAGATAGAATGATGGAAAAATTTATCGGTGAACATTCGAATCAATGGGAAAAAGTCTATGCAAGGAGAAGTAAAAAGGTAATTGGAACGGTTATATATTTTTCTTTCATGGCAACATCTGAAGCCAGAAATCTTTTAGTGCGTATCGGCCAATGGGCTGTTAATCCACGCTTAAACGCTCGAAATAGTGATAGTTTGCTGCTTCAGTCATTTGTCCATGCATTGCAAGTTTCAAAGTTTTGAATATAAAAAACTTAACAAGGCGCTCCAGCCGAACGAAAAACTCGGCGGCTAAGCGGAACATTATGTTTAAACAGGAGAGCTGAGATGCCAAGAAAAACTCATCATGTTGTACCAAATACTGATGGTGGTTGGGATGTAAAAAAGGGTGGAGGTGAAAGATCAATAAAGCACTTCGAGAAAAAACAAGATGCTGTAGATTACGGTCGAGGAATCAGTAAAAATCAAGAATCAGAGTTTATTGTTCACAAGAAAGATGGGACTATTCAAAATCCAGATAGTCATGGAGGAGACCCTAATCCACCGAAAGATAAAAAATAAATAATTTAGAGAGTGCATTTAGGCCGATAGGGGTAATAGGCTGGGGTTCGATTCCCCTTGCGCTTGTTTGCTCCGTAGCCCTTCTGCTAGTTTTGCTGCGATACATTAGTATTAACGTGGTCCCTTCGGCCACCAACAACAGTGATTGGGAGGTGTCTATGAAGAAAACATTAACTGTTCGTACTCGTATTTTTTTAAGTTCCATGTTTGAAACACTATGGGCTACTGGAATAGGCAGCGTTGTTGGACACCTATCTGCCTAAATGCATACAAAAAAGAAAAAATATGGTCAGACTCGATTTAATTTGATACACCGACTTATTTAAATCGAGACTGACCATATTTTTCTGCTACTTTGAGGGGAGACCTCAGAGTCTGACCTAAAGATCTATAAATACAGATCAATCAGTCCAACCGGATGGCTGTATCGAAGTGCCAGGTCCGGCGGATATCGACCACGTTGAATTCGCGGGCCAGTTCCGGCGGGAACGCTTGGTAGTGCACATGGCTTTGCACGATGCGCCGTATTGCTTCATCGACTTCCGCCACGCCGCTTGAGATAACAAAAGTCACTGACTCCACGGATCCGTCACTTCGGATAGACACCGTCACCATGGGATCGGTGTGCGGCCGCTTCGCCACTTCGCGAACTGTATCAACAGGTGTGTTGAACTGAATTTTCCGCGCCCACGCCTCAGCATACTGGACGAGTTCGGCGTTGGAGTGGGTTCGCCCCCACAGCCTGGCCCGACGTGCCGTGCTCAACGAATAGGGTAGCGTAGAGTTTGAGCGAGCCTCGGCAGTCGAGGCTTCTTTGCGCTGGGCGGCTGACTCATTGAGCTGACGCCCTATGGCCCGCAGCCGCGCTTCCCGGTTTGCTTCTTCTTGTTCCGCCAAATCGCGCGCTGCTTTCTG
>JBDSEJ010000259.1:0-3380 GCA_039920105.1 Candidatus Nitrotoga sp.
CTCCAAAGCCAGCAGCAGATACCCTCACTGGAGCTTTGACGGGCGGCACGGTTAGCGCCAATCTGCAGGCTCGTTATGAAAATGTTGATCAGCCAAGACCCGTTTCCGGTCCTCGGCTTAAAGAGGCAAATGCCGCAACTCTCAGACTGCGCCTCGGCTATGAGACAGCAGAGTATAAGGGCTTCGGTGGTATGTTTCAAATTGAGCATATTTCAGCCAACGATGCTTACAACAGCAAGGTAAATGGCAGAACTAATTATTCTGTTGTGGCAGATGCAAAGGTCACCGAGGTCAATCAGGCTTATATAAGTTACAGTGGCGTACCCCAGACAAAATTAAAATTTGGTCGTCAGCTCATTAGATTAGACAACGATCGTTGGATTGGTAACGTTGATTGGCGTCAAAACTGGCAAACTTACGATGGTGTGTCAGCTGTTAACCAAACCCTCCGTGACACTACAATCACGGCAGCTTTGATTACCAATGTCAACCGTGTGTTCAGTGACGCGTCCATAGATAACGGCACCGGCGCATTCTTGGGCAACCATCACATGCGGTCTCCCATTTTTAACGTAAAATATACTGGGTTGGGATTTGCTGAAGTGGTCGGTTATGGTTATTTCTTGGATTATGACGCCTCTGCCAGAGCATTTGGACTGAATAATTCAACGAAAACATTAGGCGGCAAAATTAAAGGTGATACTGCTATAGCTGGAGACTATAAACTTCTATATGCAGCAGAATATGCAACCCAATCCGATTATAAAGACAATCCAAATAGCTTCACTAATCACTATACCCTGTTAGAGGGCGGCGTAGATGTCAAGGTTGCTCAATTCAAACTGGGTTACGAATTGCTGAGCAGCAATGGAAGACAATCGCTTTCGACTCCTTTGGCTACGTTATTTGCATTTAATGGATGGGCTGATGTGTTCCTGGTCACGCCAAAAAATGGACTTAGAGATATTTACTTCAATGCAAGAACAAATGTAGCGGGTATCGTTCTCGGAGCTGACTATCATGATTTCAAAGCAGACCATGGCGGTAACAAATATGGAAATGAAATTGATTTGATTGCGACTAAGGCGATCAACAAAACCTATTCCGTGGGTACTAGGTATGCACGCTTTAGAGCAGATAACGCTGTTGATCACGTTAACTGTCCGGCCTGTATAGATACTGATAAGTTCTGGGTTTATGGAGCAATGAACTTCTAATTTCTTATGTAAGCTTTGTAAAACGTACGTTTTTCTGCTTGTATTTTCTAGCAGGCGTATAAAAAATGGTAGGGGTGCGATTATCGTGCCCCTATTTTTTTTCTAAAATCGGTGCCAATTTTGCGCGAATACTTATTGCTAAATAACTACCTAGTCCAACAAACTTGTGACAGGATGCGCATACACTGTAATATCCCTCAAGCCTTTGCTTCGACGAATCCCATCAAAAATCTTTCTGCTATATTTACCTCAAGGCTACTGTCAAAAATGATGTAAATACACGATGCAGCGCCCTACCAGATTCTGCTAACATGCTGCGCGGGTTAAAGTTGAACCGTTGCCGAACTCTTTTCAATTTCCAGATGCCTCCACTAGTGAATTTTTCAAACAATCAACAGCTTGTTCTCGCCTCTACTTCGATTTACCGCAGTGAGCTTTTGGGACGCCTGAAAATCCCATTTCAAATTGCTGCTCCTGATATTGACGAAACCCCTCAACCTGGCGAAAGCGCCAAACAAGTCGCATGGCGGCTTTCCCGTGAAAAAGCGAGCGCAGTGGCAATCCATTATCCAGATGCTCTGATAATAGGCTCTGATCAGGTTGCACTACTAGGTGAGCAACAGCTAGGCAAACCGCTTACTCATGAAAATGCTGTACTCCAATTGCGAACCATGCGTGGGCAGAGCGTGAATTTTTATACTGCATTGACCCTGTTAAACACACGCAATGATGAATTTCAAACTGAAATGGCAATAAATTGTGTTAATTTTCTTAATTTCAGCGACGACGAGATCGAATCTTATTTACGTAAAGAGCAGCCTTATAACTGCGCAGGTAGCGCAAAATCAGAAGGCCTGGGCATAGCACTTATCAGTCGGATGGAGGGTGAAGATCCTACCGCTTTAATCGGACTGCCTCTTATTCAATTGGTGTCCATGCTTAAAAAGCAGGGAGTCTCAATCTTGTAAATGAAGGTTCCAAATTTAACGTTGAATCTAAAGCTAAGTTCAAGCATTTTTGACGTAATGCAAAAAAACAAAATTTTTTAATAGTTAAACGAAAGTGGCATTAGCAGCAATAACTTTCAAAACCTTATTCACTTAACAAACCAGGATTAATTATTTAACTTAGCTTTCAGGTGTTCTTATGCAGAAAATCCAATTAATTTTAGTTGTAGTGACACTGCATTTCTGGTATTAAAGCGTGGTTTTAAAATTCTGTTTGTATATTTCTGGAGATATTTGATGTCGGCACAACCCACAAAGCCCGTTACCCCTTACAAGACCAAGAAGGGTGAAGCTTATATGAACCCTAAGCAACTGGAACATTTTCGCAGTATTCTGAACAACATAAAGCTTGGCCTAGGTGAAGATATTGATCGTACGGTACACTCCATGCAGGATGATGCCACCGTGTTTGCCGATCCGAATGATCGCGCAAGTCAAGAATCGGATATGACTTTGGAGTTGCGTAATCGTGACCGTGAGAGCAAGCTGATCAAAAAAATCAACGAAATGTTGGCCAAAATTAAGAGCGGCGATTATGGATATTGTGAAAGTTGTGGCATAGAAATTGGGCTTAATCGCTTGGAAGCGCGACCAACTGCCACTTTATGTATAGACTGCAAAACGCTGGATGAGATCCGCGAAAAACAAGTCGCCAAGTAATCTGTTACATTAGCAACCCGCTATTCTGGTGTAACTAACACATGGACACCAACGTTTTGTTAAACTTGAAACTGAAGTGTCCAATAAAGCAAATAATAGCTATGACAACTTGATTACCCTATTATTTATCCTGGCCACATAAAGACTGCCATCTCCAAGAGTCAGCACACATCTGCTCTATAGTTCTCTCAGCTTTCCAACCCAACTCGTTTTCTGCCAGCGTAGTGTCTGCGTAACATTCAGCAATATCTCCTGGACGACGCCCCACTAATTGACAGGGTATGTTCCGCCCACTGGCTTGCTCGAAAGCTCGCACCATCTCCAATACGCTATTACTCCGCCCAGTTCCCAAATTATAGGTAGCGATTCCAGTCTGATCTGCCAGCTTTTCAAGAGTCTTGACATGACCAATAGCAAGATCGACAACATGGATGTAATCCCTCATACCAGTGCCATCAATGGTTGGATAGTCATCACCATAAATTGATAGTACCTC